>JAGGSD010000248.1 GCA_021159265.1 Syntrophobacterales bacterium
AAATTTGAGCCTGACGCAGAAATTGGGCAAAAGGGAACATTATGCAAAGGTCTCATTATTTATGATGGATATCTCAAATAATAGAGGGCATGAAAAAATGGGGATGGAAGAGATATTTTCGTTATCTTCAGCACATAAAAAATATCTCTTTGAACCTGCTGATACCACCCTCATGAAACGTACGAAACTAACTTTTGCTTACTTTACATAATGAATGTCATAACCAGAGCAAAAACAGCATAGGTCTCGGGCATAGCACCGGCAACCAGGGCATTCGCTATAGTGTTTTTAC
The DNA here is from genome assembly GCA_021159265.1 of Syntrophobacterales bacterium. Lineage (GTDB taxonomy): Bacteria > Desulfobacterota > Syntrophia > Syntrophales > UBA6807 > UBA3084. The sequence goes on from JAGGSD010000248.1 coordinate 293, forward strand.
CTTCGTGGATGCTCTTGATTCCTGCCGCACAAACTATTCCCTGATACCACCCGCTGACGAGCATGGTAACCATGGCAATAGCCGCTTTTCCAGCAACTGAATAAGGATCAGAATCAAATTTGTCCATATTGGTAAAAAATACCACCATTGCATATATACCTTGGGTGGAGGGCATCAGAGCAACAGGAATGACTTTATAAAAATTCTCTTCGCCGCCACCGAGGAGGGCTTGAAACCCGATGACAAGACCTATTGCAGACCCGGCAAGGCCTAATGATAAACTAAGACCCATGGCAAACTTCGCGATAAAGGGAGCCCAATCTTTCTGCTCAGCTACCGTTTGAGCGAATGCCGGAGACAAAAAACCTGTCAATAGAATCATACTCAGAGAACCAACGACGACAATACACTTTCTATTCATAACTATTTAACCCCTTTCAATTTTGAATGGTTTATACTCAATACCACCGCCCTGGAAAAAGCTTTTAAAGGCCTCGACAAAGTGCAAGCGGGCTGAATGAACAACAGCCCCCAGAATGCTGAGGGCAAGATTAACGATATGACCTATGATAATAACTATCACCGCCAAAACGGGCCCCGCATATTTTCCACCAGCAACCATTACCATGGCTCCCAATTGATTCATGACACAGGCAATGGTCGCTGTGGCAATACCCAATCCGAACAGACGGGCATACGAAAGCAAATCACCGATCAGGCCGGTCATCCCATAAATATTCCAGAGTCCCAATCCAATACGTATACCCCAATTTTTATTATCCGTTGCAAAGAAGAGGGTAAGAATAAGACTCATTGCAAGAATCGCCACTCCTCCATAGAAGAGAGGCAGGTGCATGATAGAGGCCGGATCAGAAAACCAGATATTCCTGCTTACCAAAATGACTCCACCCCAGAGTACCCCCATCACACCAAGTTTCTCCAACTGGGCCCGCGAAGAGGGAGCTTGCATTATCCCCAAAATATAGGAAACCGACAGGTGAAACAATCCCAGGCCCAGAGAAATATAAAACAAAATCATCGGGTCTCCAACCCCAACGGATAGATCAATCAAAATCCAGTTACGGTTGACAAAATTATAGCCGAAAATCGAACCGGTTATGAGACCGACAAATATAGTTGCCACTGAAAAGGCCTGACACAGTTTCATCACCAGTGATAACCCCTGAATCTTCGATCCAAACTTTTTATCAGCCCAGTAGGATACCAGAAAGAAAATGAGTCCATAGCCAGCATCACTCAAGCAAATCCCAAAAAACAGGATCATAAAGGGGGCAAAAAAATAGGACGGATCTATTTCCCTGTAATTGGGAACTCCGTAAAGATTCAAGAGGGGTTCAATCCTTTTTATAAACCAGTTGTTTTTGAGTAATGTCGGAGGTACTTCTTCCGGAAAAGGATCTCTTAAACTAATATGGAGTGGGAGATTACTTTTCTCAACTTCCTTCAGAAGCTCATCTTCCCGTTCACTGGGTATCCATCCTTGAACACCAAAGAGATAATCCTCCGAATAGGCAGTCCCAGTCTTTTCTATATAGCTGGCTCTACTCAAAGCGGCTCTATACTGATCTTGCAATGTGTCAATCTTATCAGCGGCTCCGGCAAGTTCTTTAGTCAATTTATCTTCTTGCTCTAATAATCGCTCGTATTCCTGTTTCGCATCATCCAGCCCAAGATCAGGCCAGGGAAGCAACGTTGCCTGTGAAATCACGAGGGGTTTATCGGCTGAAATGGTGAAGAATAATACTTCCTGTTTCTCCGATACCGTCTCCAGAAAAATATCATCGGGGATGCTGAAAGAGTCCCACTTTTTCGCATCCATGCGAAACCGCTGGACATAAACCCCATTTTCCTCAAGTTTCCGAACCTGCTGGAGGTCAAAATTTCCCCAGACAGAAAGATCTCCAATAACTCTCTGGAGGGCCTGCTTTCTACTCTGTATCTCCTCCAATAGAGATACCTTCCCCCCAATGTAGGTAACAAGCTCCTCATCCGGCACAGACACAGGAATTTTTTCTTCCAGTTTGCTGTAACGTCCGACGGCCTTACTGGCCTGAGTGATCTTTCTTAAATCACGTACAGCGGCCGCGTTTTTCCTGTCAAACTCATCCGTCATATCGGTGACCGGTTCCACATGGACGACTCCGGTCTCCTGTAGAAAACGCATCGCCTCCTCTTTATGATCGGATGGTCCGACGATATATACTCTTGACATTTTTACTAAAGCCAATGTGCTAGCTCCTAATCCTGTCCTGCTTTTTCACAGCCTCTCGTATTAAGCCGCCCCACTCAGTCTCTTGGCAACTTTGGCAACACCAACAGCAGCCGCCTGCTGGTCCTGGAGATAAACGGTGATTTTCCTGACGGCTTCCCGGCCTTCGGGAATTAACCTCTGTTCATAAAGGTTGATTCGCTGACTGGTTTTGAGAAACCCTTCATGTAACACCTTCTCCTGTTCCTTAAGCATGTTAATCTCTTCTCGAAGAGAAATGGCTTCTCGCGTCTTAACCATGACCTCATCAAAACTATACGGGGTGGCAAATAGACCGTAAGGCGGATCGTCAAAAATGACCTCGTGAAACTGTGGCACTTTCAATCCAGCCACATTATGTATTGAAGATACGACTTCCTTGATGGAAATAAAAAAATTTAGCTCGTCCTTCATATCGTTGTACAATTGTGACCATGATTTAATTTCATTTAACAGTTCTTCCATTAAAGCCTGCTTTTCCTTGATATTTTTACGGGCAACTGCCAGTTGCATTAAAAACTGCTCTTTTCTGGCTTCGAGAGCCGGAAGGAAACGCTGATACATTACCAGTTTCTGCTTCTGTTCCCTCAAGGAAACCTTGTTTAACTTTATTCGCTCAGCCATGATCCTATATTACTCAGTGGCCTTTAGGCCAGTATTGATCTATAAATTCCTGTTTAATTCCGACTTCATCCGGACGGAAACACTCAGCCATGGTTTTCCACCCCAGATCAAGAGCATCATTAAGTCCTATGTCCACCCTCAGATCCATAAATCGCTCATAGAAAAGCTTTGCATACTCCAGGTACCTGTCATCATCAGCTGTTTTATCGAACCCCATAGCCAATTTCTGTTCCACTTCGCGGCTTCTGGCAAAGAGTCTAATCATGCTGTTCATGATATAACCATGGTCCTCTCGTGTAACGCTACCGATGATCAGTTGCTTCAATCGAGACAGCGAACCAAAGGGTTCGATTGCCCCCTGTTTGAGATAAAATTGTCCTTCCGTGATATAACCGGTATTATCAGGAACCGGATGGGTAACATCATCGCCAGGCATGGTGGTCACGGCAAGGATGGTGATGCTGCCAGCTCCGTCAAAGTCAACGGCCTTCTCATAACGCGAGGCGAGGTCACTGTAAAGTGAACCGGGGTAACCCAGGTTTGACGGAACCTGATCCATTGAAATGGCGATTTCCTTCATAGCATCGGCAAAGGCAGTCATATCCGATAGAAGCACAAGTACTCTCTTGCCCTGCACTCCGAAGTGTTCCGCCACAGCCAGAGCCATGTCGGGAACAAGCAGCCTTTCCACGACCGGATCAGAAGCTGTGTGAACAAACATGATGGTTCGAGATAACACCCCGGCTTCTTCAAAGGTTCTTCTGAACTTCAGGTATTCGTCATACTTGAGGCCTATGCCTCCGAGGATAACAACGTCTGCTTCAGCACGCACTCCAATACGGGCCAGAAGTTCATTATAAGGTTCCCCGGCTGCAGCAAAAATGGGAAGTTTCTGGCTTTCAACCAAGGGATTGAAGACATCCACCATGGGAACCCTCGTTTCTATAAAACCTCTGGGTATAACACGCTTGATGGGATTTACCGAAGGACCACCGATATCAATCCGGGGCAATGCCACCAGTTCAGATCCTCCATCGATGGGATCTCCGGAACCGTTGAATATCCTCCCCAAAAGGGCGTCTCCAAAAGCCACCTGCATGGGATGTCCCAAAAATCGCACCTGATCTCCAGTAGCAACTCCCTTCGACCCGGCAAAAACCTGCAGTAAAACATCATCTCCCCGCAGACGGATTACCTGGGCAAGAGATGTCCCGCGCCTGCTTTTCACGGCAGCAAGCTCTCCATAACCAATTTCCTTTGCCGGTACCGTGATAATATCGCCTTGAATGGCAGTTATGCGTGTATGTTCTATGATCATGCGCAAGCTACTCCTCTCCCAGGATTATTTCGATCTCTTTCCGATATTTTTGATATTCTTCACTCTCAAAAACACAATACTTCAGCTGAAAAAAGAGATTCTGCATATGGGTCATCTCTTTTCGTGCTTCCTCTTTAGTGTCAAAAGTAAAGTCATGGTGAACCATTCTCATGAGAAGCAGAAAATCCGATATCTGCCTTTCCTCGGAAGTCGCCCGCTCAACGACATCAAAGGCATCCTGTTGCAGGCAAACAGCATCAATGATTTCTGATTTGAGGTAGATTACCAGATCTTCCACACTGATCCCCTCCTCACCAACAACGAGCATCATCTGGTGGATTTCGCTTCCCTTATTGAACAGCGCTTGTGCCTCTTTGACCAGATCAACCCAGCCTTCATGACGTTCATTCAATGAATCTTCCATCAAATCCAGGTAAAGGCTCCATGAAATGAGCGGGTCAATGGCTGGATACTTCCGCTCATCAGACCGTGTACGGGAAAGTCCGTAAAAAGCCCCTACAACCTTGAGGGTATTCTGGGTCACCGGCTCTTCAAAATTTCCTCCCGCGGGGGAAACGGTTCCAATTATAGTAAGAGATCCGGTAGAGTCATTGTAAAGCCTTACAAGACCAGCTCTCTCATAGACTGCGGCAATACGACTCTCCAGATAGGCCGGAAACGCCTCCTCACCAGGAATCTCTTCCATACGGGCTGATGATTCTCTGAGGGCCTGAGCCCATCTTGATGTACTGTCAGCAAGGATCAGTACCTTAAGTCCCATCTGGCGGTAGTATTCACCCAGCGCCACTCCCGTGTAAATCGATGCCTCTCGTGCCGCCACCGGCATTGATGAGGTATTACAGATAATAATTGTCCTTTCCATCAGGGATCGCCCCGTCTTGGGATCTTCCAATTCAGGAAATTCCCGGATCGTCTCTACAACCTCACCGGCACGTTCGCCGCAGGCAACAATGATCACGATATCTGTCTCGGCATAGCGAGAAATGATTTGCTGCAGAACGGTCTTTCCCGCACCAAAAGGACCCGGGATACATGCCGTACCACCTTCTGCCAGCGGATAAAAAATGTCAATAAGTCGCATCTGGGTGAGAAGCTGTGTGGTGGGCAGTATCCTTTCTGAATAGGTCCGAACAGGTATTTTTACCGGCCACTCCTGCACCATGGTAATCGATTCTTCTCTTCCTTCCTCATTCTTCAGGAGGGCAATCTGCTCATTAACGGTATAAGAACCCGCTGTTTTGATATCCACCACCTCCCAGGTTCCCAAAAATGATAGAGGAACCATAATCTGGTGATCAAAGATACCTTCAGGAACTTTACCGAGATAATGACCCGCTCTGACCCTTGAACCTTTTGTAATCGTAGGTGTGAACTCCCACGTCTTTTCTTTATCGAGAGAACTAACATACTGTCCACGCTGCAGGAAATACCCGTGGAGGTTATCCAGCTTTTCAAGAGGATTCTGGAGCCCGTCGTATATATTGCCCAGAAGGCCAGGGCCTAAAGTGGCAGCAAGTAACTCCCCTGAAAAGTCAACCCTGTCTCCCACCTGCATACCTGTAGTGTTCTCAAAAACCTGCATGTCCACAAGATTACCGCGAACCCTGATGATCTCTGATTTGAGCGGGACACCCTGGCAGAACACATAACCCACTTCATTCTGCGAGACCTCCTGACCCTCCATTACTTCTACGGTTGCTAATGGACCAGTCACTCCTACGACCCGACCACCGCTTACACTATCCACATTCAACCTCCCTTATATAAAAAATCATGGAATTCATAAGGTGCTTCTATCCTTTCCCAACGACTGTAAATCATAAGCTGTGACACATAGGCAAGAATGGCATCAATTGAAAAAGGATCGTTGCCCTGACAATGGAAAAGGTATTTCAATCGCTCTGTATCAAGATACCTTTCAGCCAATAATGGGTTTTTCTTCCCCTTGACCTGCGCCATCATATTGGTAAAGTCGGCAGCACTGAAATTGCCGAGAACCGTGTATGATTCGGCATCCTTTCCGCTTTCTTTTCCCCGTAAAGATACCAGGTTATTCCGCAATTCAATCTCCCATGGAAGGTAATCGAGGACAAACCGGCACTTCGACTTTTGCGCTAATTCATAGAAATAAGTGTAATATCTCTCCCATAGACGATCGTAAATGTATGGACGATGAATACCCCGTTCTTTCTCCTCAATAAAGTCTTTAAGAAACGGGGGGAGATCTTTCTGGTTTTCGATATCTTCTCGCGTTAATACACCACCATCAATAAAGATATCTCGACCCTGATCGATTTGCTCCCAATTGGCAACATCGATCGACAAAAGCTGTGCTTCAAATAGCGACTCGTCCCCGGATTGTATATTCCGCTTGAGCATTCCGATGGTCTCGGCCATGGTGAACGACAGTTTTTCACCGAGCTCAACCGGTAAAGGGGGAAGCAGGCATGCTAAATGATAATAAGCCCCCATTAATTCTTACCTTTCTCTGCGGCAAAGAAATGTTTTCGAAAACGGGGAGCACAAAACTGCGACAAAACCTCTACCATGCCGTCACCAAAGTTAAAGTGTTGCCCTGTTCCCTCAATCCCGATTTTGAATCCAAAGGATATCTTATCAGTAAACCGAATGACGAGAGACTTCTCGGCTTTTTCGCGAAACTTTTCAATAAACCACGATTCAAGTTCCAACATCTTGTTTTCAGGAAGAAGCACCTCTATTCTATGCTCCCCGCCTTGAATCTTTGTAAACTGAGAAACAAGAATTTCAATTATCTTCCGAAGAAAATCCTTGTCATTGAGTGATTTTTTTATCTCTTCATCAATAGTAGGTTCTACGATGGTTTTCTCCAGTCGTTCCTGCACCATAATAATAAAGTTGCGGGCTGCCGTATCCAAATCGGTTTCCATCTGTTTACGAGCCTCATCAGCTCTCTTTTCCGCCGATTCCTTGATTTTTACAGCAGCGCTTTCAGCTTCCGCCAATATCCTTTTGGCTTCTACCTGGGCTTCTGAAACGATTTTTTCAGCCTCAGCCTTTGCCGGAGAAAGAACCTTTTCAGTCAGTTCATTCG
>JAGGSD010000388.1 GCA_021159265.1 Syntrophobacterales bacterium
AACTTTTTACAATAGAGTTAATGCTACTTCTGTGGCGTTGATGTTTTGAACATTTGAATATTAGAAATTCGGATTTGTTTCGCATTTAGTGCTTCGTATTTCGAATTTCCAGTTTATCTGGGTTAGGTATTTTGAGGATTAAAATCTGAGCCTGACGTAGAGGAGGATTTTGCGATTGAGAATCAGGCTGAAGATGGCCCGAAGATGAGATGTATAAATGTGATATTTGTGATACTTATTTCTTGACAGACTCTTGTTCCAAAACAACCAGCGCATCTACGACAATCGGCTTTCCGTTCAAGATTTTCAATGGGTTGATGTCGATTTCTTTTACTTCGTCAACTTCCATACCTATGCGGCCTACAGCAATCAGGATATCGGCAAGAGCCTCGCGGTCCACCGATGGCTTCCCCCTGAATGCATCAAGTATTTTTGACGCCCGGATGTCATTCATCATATCCATGGCATCCCACCTGCTCAAAGGTGCCATTCGGAAGGTAACATCTTGCAAAATCTCTGTAAATATTCCTCCCAGACCAAACATGACACATGGACCAAACTGAGGATCACGGGTTAACCCCACTACCAATTCACGATCACCTTTTATCATCTGTTGAACCAGTATTTCTCTTACGGAAATTTCCGGACGGGAAACCAGTCTTTGAAATGCCTCGCGAGCGTCTGCTTCATCCTTGATATTTAATTCAATCAAGTCTAATTCAGTCTTGTGAGCAAACTCCTCGCCGGACGCCTTAAACACTACAGGATAGCCCATTTTCAAAGCTGCTGTCACCGCTTCTTCTTCAGTGGTTACCACGGTTTCCTTCGTGATAGTAATTTCATACTTTGCCAGAAGTTGTTTCGATTCATGTTCTGATAAACACTCCGCACCCTTTTTCAGGGCTTTGCTGATAAGGTCCATTAATTCCTCCTTTAAAAATGACCATCAGTGTCTTTCACCCGCCAGTAGTTCCGCAGCATCTGAAGCGCACGGACACTTTCAACTGGATCATTGAAAACGGGGAAGGTGCCAATTTTTTTGAACTCTTCAATGTAGGATCGTTCCGTGTGAAAACTGAGCGCTATGGGTTTCCCCGTTCGTTCACATATGTCTTTAATAATTTCTAGTATCCGTTCCGGTGAGCCAATGTTACCGCTGAATGCCTTTAACATCTCCTCATTATACATATACGAAAGAACAATACCATCAATATCATCAAGTCTCAAACACGACTCAAGCGTATTAATCATTACTTCCATATCGTAAACATCGCCGAAATCCATCGGGTTAGTCATACGGATTACACCGCCGCGACGTTGACTTTCAATTGTATCAAGAAGTTGCCGCGGCAACTCCGGACACTCAAAACCATACTTCTCGCAAAGATCTCCCAGCATAACAGCAAAGCCGCCGGATGGAGATATTGCAACCAGTCTGTTTCCTTTCAGGGACGGCAGACTCAGCGCTTTGGCACAGACAGTCATGCCGTAAATATCGTCGACCCGGATAATGCCAGCCTGTTTTAAGGCGCCGTCAACAATACGATCATTATTCGAAAGCGCAGCCGTATGGGATTTGGCAACCGATGAAGCCATTTGTCCCCTATTGGATTTAAGAAAAACGATCGGTTTTTTTGATTTCTTTGCCAGTTTTACCAGCGCCCTGCCATGCTCGATACTTTCCAGATACATATGTACCTGTTTGGTGTCGTCGTCATTCATCAAATATTGCAATAAATCGATTTCATTAATGTCCAGCTTATTGCCGGCGCTGATAATCTTTGAAAATCCTACCTGTTCCTCTGTAAAAATGTGCGCGGCCTGCGTTGCTATTCCCCCGCTCTGGCTGATCAGACTGATATCCCCACTCTTGAACGATTGCGCCTGCAGTGGATTGAAAGGTGTGCACAGACCGGAGTTGGTGCATATTACCCCAATACAATTAGGACCGATGAATCGGATCCCATATTGCCTGGCCACGGATTGGACATCGCTTTCAACTTGACTATTACTGCCATTAAGTTCCCTGAACCCACCCGAAGATATAACAACGTGACGAATCCCTTTGCGGCCGCAGATTTTCATTGTTTCAGGTATTACCTTCGCCGGAATGAGGATAACCGCAAGGTCTATATCCATGGGCAAAGATTCCGGATCTGTGATAATTTCATATCCGGATACACTGCCGGGTCTTCTGCCCACAGGATAGATATCCCCTTCAAAACCACCCGCCTGACAATTCAATATGATATTTTTAGCCAAGTTCTCCGGTGTATCTGTCACGCCAAAAACAACTATACTGGATGGGTAAAAAAACTTTCCCATTTTATCTCTTTTCATACCGCTCCTCGTAAAATATAATTTCTCAAGTTTGATGGACTCGCAAAAAATCGCCGCTCCGGTGAAAAACGGAATCCAGATGGTATGTAACTACTTGAAAATACTGGATTCCGACTTTCGCCGGAATGACGAAAAATGGTGTTTTCTGACTTTTTATGACTTTGTCAAGTTTGATAAAGTTTTTAGTAAATACGGGGTTGCGTATATACCATGTACTATTACGAAACAGCTTATAATTAAATGATAAATACAGCTACTTTGCCTTTTTTATTTGAAGATCTTTGTTCTGAAGGAACAAATAGCGGATTGGCACACAAAATAGCAATTCGACCTGCACCTAACAAAGGGCTGCTCAGTTTCTCGTGTTGCGGTTTCTACCAACTTGTTTATGAATTGTCAACACTAAAGATTCCTAACTTAGACAAGCCGAAGCCAGACAAGATATATTTTTATCACGAAAATACGAAGATACGAAAAAGAAAATTTAATTTCGCGCGTTCTTTTTACGCTTTAAAATTCCAACCGCCTTTCAAGCCTTTTTTCGAAAGGACTATCTGCCATAATTGATTCTTACGTGCCCGAAATGATCCCGCACTGGCAAGTAAATAATACTTCCACATACGATAGAAGCGCTCATCATAGATATGTTTTATCTTATTCCAGTTTTCATCAAAGTTTTTAAACCATGCCATTAAAGTCCTGTCATAGTCCGCACCGTAATTCTGCCAATCCTCCACAACAAATAAGCCCTCAAAAGATGTTGCAAGTTGTTTTATTGAAGGTATCATGCCATTCGGGAAAATATATTTTTCAATCCAGGGATCGCAATTTTTAACTGACTTATTGCCGCCTATGGTATGCAAAAGGAATAATCCGCCATCCTTCAGGCAACGGTGAACAACTTTCATGAACGTTCGATAATTCTTTTGACCGACATGCTCAATCATACCCACAGAGACGACGTGATCAAATTTCTCATCAAGATCCCGATAATCCTGTAATCTTACCTCTACAGGAAGCCCTTTGCACTGTTCACTTCCCAGTTTTACCTGTTCTTTTGAAACAGTAACGCCGGTGACTTCAGCGCCATATTTCTCAGCGGCATACTTGGCAAAACTAGCCCACCCACACCCGATGTCGAGAACCTTCATCCCCTTTTTCAGGTTTATTTTTCTGGCGATGAGATCCAGTTTCGCTTCCTGCGCCTGATCAAGTGTCCCGGCACCTTTCCAATATGCGCAAGAGTAAGCCATACGTTTATCAAGCATTAATTTATATAGCTCGTTTCCGATATCATAATGGCGCTCACCGATATAAAATGCCCTCGACTTCCTCTGCAGATTGAGAAAACTTGCACGAAGATGCTGGATGAGAACTTTCCAGTTTCTGACTTTTTCATCCAATTCCGCAGACAGGATCTTATAAAAAAACTCATCGAGGGCATAACAATCCCACCAGCCATCCATGTAAGACTCTCCAAGGCCCAAGGAACCCTGAGAAAGAACTCTCCGGTATAATTCTTTATTGTGGACTTCGATATCCCACGGTCGGGAACCATTAATCCGTACATCTGCAGAAATAAGAAGTCTTTCTATTTGTTCTTTGAAGTGTTCCATTTCCAGCAAAGACTCAGCTTAAAAGACACATCAGATAATTTCCGGTAAGTTAAGTGGAAATAGGATTTCATGATCTTTTGCGGAAAAACTATAACGGCCTGCTTCCGAGTTGTCAATCTTAAAAAAGAAATTCAGAAAAAGTAAATTAGATATTGACACAATTTTGAAATTCTGTTAATAGACCGGAAAATTTGAGTAACGGGTATGAAAATGAAGTGTTTTATCTCAAGGACAAATAACTGGTGGTGGTGGCAAAATTCAATAAGGAGATTTGTCTACCGCTGAATTCTTAAATTAAACAGATAGTAAGCCGTGGAAATCTCACTGAATGTCCACGGCTTTTTCTTTTTTTACTACCAACTTAACATGCAAAAAGGCCGTGAATTACCACGGCCTTTTTTTATTTTAAAAGCAGAGGAAAATTGATCAATGTACTATCCATCGTTTGACACTTTCGAAAAACTGGCAAGAGAGGGAAACCTGATCCCTGTTTACAGGGATGTCCTGGCCGACATGGAAACACCTGTCTCAGCTCTCATGAAACTGCGCTCCGAATCTCACGTCTTTCTTCTGGAAAGCGTGGAAGGGGGTGAAAAATGGGGACGCTATACTTTTCTTGGCTCAGACCCCCGCGTGATTTTCAGGGTAAAAGGCGAGGATGTTCTGATCCAGAAAAACAGAAACGTTGAACGCCATAAGCACGCCGGAGATCCATTGAAGTTTCTGAAGGATTTAATGAAACGTTACCAACCCGTTCCAGTAGAAGGTCTCCCACGGTTTTATGGCGGTGCAGTAGGATTTCTCGGTTACGACATGGTGCGATATTTTGAAAGGCTTCCCGCCGGGGCTGCGGATGATTTAAATACCGATGATGCCGCATTCCTCATAACCGATACTCTGATGATCTTTGACAATGTCCGGCACACCATCAAGGTGGCGACCTGTGCATTCACCGAAGATGAAGAAGATCTTCGCTCTCTTTATAAAAAAAGTATCAAAAAAATCGAAGAAATAATAGGAATGCTAAAGGCTCCGCTGAAGGGGAAAGATCACCCTCAAAAGGGAGAAAGCAGTGTTTCTCTTCAATCCAACATGACGCCGGACGAGTATAAGGCCATTGTAAGAAAGGCCAGGGAATACATCGTTGCCGGCGATATAATCCAGGTTGTCCTCTCGCAACGGTTCCAAGGCAGAAATGACATGGATCCCATAGATCTCTACAGGGCTCTTCGCTATATCAATCCCTCGCCATATCTTTTTTACCTGAAGATCGATGATCTCATCCTCATCGGGTCTTCCCCAGAAGTTATGGTCCGTCTTGAAGAAGGGGTCGTGGAACTCAGACCCATTGCCGGAACGAGAAAAAGGGGGAAAAATGAACAGGAAGACAGGGATCTTGCCGATGAGCTTCTGCAGGACTCAAAGGAGAGGGCGGAACATGTCATGCTCGTTGATCTGGGAAGAAACGATCTGGGAAGGATTGCACGGATCGGCAGCGTTCAGGTTAATCAACTGATGGTTGTAGAACGGTATTCCCACGTCATGCACCTTGTATCAAATATCCAGGCTCAATTAGCCCGGGACAAAGACTGTTTCGATGTCCTGAAAGCCACCTTTCCGGCAGGTACCCTGTCGGGAGCGCCGAAGATCAGAGCTATGGAAATCATCGATGATCTGGAACAGACACGGAGGGGACCATACGGGGGTGCAGTCGGTTACTTCAGTTTCACAGGTAATATGGATCTGTGCATTACCATAAGAACCATTGTGGTCAAGGATGGGAAAATTTCCATTCAGGTGGGTGCTGGAATTGTCGCAGATTCCGATCCCGATGCGGAATATGAGGAAACCGTCAATAAGGCCGAGGGAATGATGCAGGCCATCCAGCTGGCTGCATCGGAGTTTGAAATAACCAAAAATTTTTAATGGAGAAAAAGATATGATTTTAATGATCGATAATTATGATTCCTTTACGTACAACCTTGTTCAGTATCTTGGACAGCTTGGTGAGGAAGTTGTGGTTCACCGCAATGACAGGATCACCATTGAAGAAATTGAGGGACTGCAGCCGCAGGCAATTTTTCTGTCTCCCGGTCCCGGCTCACCGAAAGAAGCAGGGCTTACGGTGGATATAATCAAACATTTCCATAAAACAATTTCCATCATGGGAATATGCCTGGGTCACCAGGCCATCGGCTATGCCTTTGGCGCCGATGTCGTCAGGGCTGACAGGCTCATGCACGGTAAAACCTCTGGAATCATCAACGATGGACAGACAATTTTCAAGGGACTCCCCAGCCCTTTCTCAGCGGGTCGTTATCATTCCCTGATCTTGAATCGAGATTCTATCCCGCCGTGCCTCAAAATCAGCGCTGAAACGAAGGAGGGAGAAGTTATGGGTGTCAGGCATCAGAAATATCCGGTGGAGGGAATACAGTTTCATCCTGAATCGATTCTCACGCCGACCGGAAAACGGATTGTCAAGAATTTTTTGGAGTTGAGTAAAAATTAAAGGAAGGAGTTTTTACAATGATAAAAGAAACGATAGAAAAAGTAGTTAATGAAGAAGATTTACAAGAACGGGAAATGATGGAAGCAATGGATGAAGTCATGGAAGGTATCGCAACGCCAGCCCAGATCGCGGCTTTCATCACCGCCTTGAGGATCAAGGGTGAAACAGTCATGGAAGTTACCGGAGCGGCACGAATCATGAGACAGAAAGCTACAAGGATCGATGCCCGTTCATCGATTATCGTGGATACCTGCGGAACCGGAGGAGATGGAATGAACACCTTCAACATCTCTACGACAGCGGCCTTTGTAGTGGCGGCGGCAGGCATCACCGTTGCAAAGCATGGAAACCGGGCTGTCTCCAGCGGTTGCGGCAGCGCGGATGTCCTCGAGGCCCTGGGAGTGAATATCAGCGCCGGACCGGAAATCGTGGAAGAATGTATCCAGGAAACAGGTATCGGCTTTCTTTTCGCCCCCAGACTTCACGCAGCCATGAAATATGCCGTTGGTCCGCGCAGGGAAATCGGAATCAGAACCATATTTAACATGCTTGGCCCTTTAACAAACCCTGCAGGGGCGACATCGCAGCTCATCGGAGTTTATGATTCCAGCCTGACGGAGATGTTTGCCGGTGTACTGAAGAATCTGGGAACCAAAAGGGCTTTTGTCGTTCACGGTTCCGACGGTCTTGACGAGGCCACCGTGACAGGTGAGACGCGGGTCTCCGAATTAAAGAATGGGTTGATCACTACGTATAACATCACCCCCGTCGATTTTTTCGGTAAGAAATATGATGGAGAGGAACTCCTCGGCGCCGATGCCTCATCTAACGCGCAAATCACGAAGGATATCCTGTCAGGCAGGAACGGGGCCTGTCGAAAGATTGTCCTTCTTAATGCCGCTCTGGCCATCGTGGCGGGAGAAAAGGCTGAAACAATTCAGGAAGGAATTGCCATAGCCGAAGATTGTATCGACAGTGGGAAAGCCATTAAGAAACTGCAGGCTTTGATAGAGTTAAGCAATAGTTGACACGCTCGTAAAAAGTCGGATTTCCCTCCCCTGGCGGGAGGGGCTACAATGACTTTTTTCCTTTTACCCTCCCCCACTT
>JAGGSD010000351.1 GCA_021159265.1 Syntrophobacterales bacterium
GATTTTAACCACAGGAATATATTGGATATTTCGAGGATTAAAATTTGAGCCTGACCTGTCTGCGTGCATTTTCACGCACAGGCAGGCGCAGAAATTGGGCAAAAGGGAACGTTATGCAAAGGTCTCGAAACAAGGGTTCTGTTACGAAACAAATGAAGAGTTGATTCGGTTCTTGCGAAATGCCAGGCGGTCTTGCATGGAAGTCCAGAGCGTGTTCTATATTTCCCCGGATGCGCTCAACCGTGAACTGTGAACCCTTGGTTCAGACTCGGATTCCCTGTCACATTGTGTAGAAACTCCCGGCGCAACATTCAGTGCGATTGTGCAGGAAATGCGCATCAAGTCGCGCCGGGGCAGGCTTGAACCCGATAATTCCTTGAGTAGTTACACCTTTCTCAATTTCTCGCGTTATCATTTTAATATACAATGAGAGACCTTTGCAGAATGTTCAATTTTGTTCAAGTTCAAGGAAGGCGAAGATTTTAACCACAGGAATATATTGGATATTTCGAGGATTAAAATTTGAGCCTGACGCAGAAATTGGGCAAAAGGGAACGTTATGCAAAGGTCTCAATGAATCTCCTGCTTTTCATGTAACCCATGAGGCTGTCCTGAAACACTGTTTTGTTGCGGCTTCGGCGTGAGCTCAACAGAACAGGCAGCTGCAAACTTCTCCAGATGTATCAGCGAGGTTAGAAATGAAAAAAATATTCCTACCCGTTGTTGTGACAGTCCTTTTTTTCACTGTCGTGTACCCGGGAGTGGCGTATATACCAACAGCACAACAGGTTTTACAACAAACTGTAAAATTGAACACAAATCTTTTTTCATTGATGATGCAGTTAAAGACTGTAATATATGATAGTCGATATGACAATGGAACAATAGAAATATCTGAACAGGTTTATATGAAAAAGGATGGATTTAGATCTGAGAGGGATTTCCCGTATGGAAAAGATATTATTGTCCAAAATGGCAGAGAATCTCTTGCCAAGGTCAAGTATGAAAAAGATGTAAGTGAAAGAAAGATAGATACCGTATTCTCAGTTTTGTTTTTTCAAAAATCTGTCGAAAATCTTTTGAATGACCTCAATCTCTTAGGAGTGGATACAAACTCTGTTGCTTTCGGCAGAATAGGCAAAAAGATAACATTCGTCATTGGAAATAATAATAAAGAAAAACCAGGCAACCAACTATGGGTAGATAAAAAAAGCGGATTCCCTTTGAGATTCATCGGTATCACAACCTCAGGAGAAAAGCTACAGGTACTTCGAGTTGAATATATGGATTATATTTGCGTGAAAAAGCGCTTCTGGCTCCCGACAAGAATAGAGTATTACAGAAATGATGAGCTCTGGACCATTTGCACAGCAGAAAAAACCCTTGCCAATACCGATGTCCCTCAAAACCTTTTTCAGGTATCTCAGGAAACAAATTGCTACCCTCCACTTATGAACTTTCTGAACATAAAAGAGTAGTTGAAATGTTTGTCAGAGTAGCTGTTAACATACCGTCGGATAAAGTTTTTCTATATTCTGTCTCAGCGGAACTCGCAAAAGATGTTCTTATCGGCAAAAGAGTTCTTGTCCCTTTCGGCAAAAGAAAAATGACCGGTTATATTCTGGAAATATCGGATGACTCAGACATAGCAGAAACAAAGGAAATTATTGAAGTACTCGATCGCGAGCCCCTTTTTGACAAGAAGGATCTGGAGTTTTATCGATGGATGAATAATTATTATATGCACTATCTGGGAAAATCGCTCAAAGCCATTCTTCCAGGCGGCATAGATGTGGAAAGCAATTTATGGCTTAATCTTTCCAGTAAAGAAAAAAAGACGGAAGATGTAAAATTATCGTCCCTCCAAAAGAAAATCATTCATATCTTAGGCAATTTTCCCAAGGGTCTTTCAATAAAGAAATTAAAAAAAGAGATCAAAAAAAATCAAATATACGAGGACATAAAAACTCTCCAGCAGTTTAAGTTCATTACTGTGGAAGATAGACTCAAAAAACCAGGCGTCACCACTAAAACTGAAAAGATAATTAATCTAACAAAAGAACCCGCTTCTGATTTCAGACTGACAGAGAAACAGAAAAAGATAATCGATTTTCTCAGTCGGCACGGTGAAATTCCTTTGTCCTCCCTGGCAACACAATTCAAGAACGCTTCCGCTACGATCCGAAGTTTGGAAAAGAGAGGCATCGTTTCCTCTTTTGCAAGGGAAGTTTATAGAAACCCAAAGAATGATCTTCGAATAGGCACAGAAAATACAGCAACGATATTAACGTGTGAACAACAGGTTGCCTTCAACAAAATTAGCGAAGGGATATCATCTCATAAATATTCTCCCTTTCTTCTTCACGGTGTCACGGGAAGCGGAAAAACGGAAATATACTTCAGGGCTATCGAGGAAATTCTGAAGTCAAGCGGGAGCGTCATTTTCCTTGTACCTGAAATTGCGCTGACACCTCAATTGCTGAGCAGGGTTAGACAAAGGTTTGACAACAAGGAAATCGCCATAATTCACAGCGGAATATCACAAAGTGAAAAATATGATGAGTGGAGAAGAATACAGCGAGGAGAGGCAAGGATTATTATTGGCGTTAGATCTGCCATATTCGCACCTGCCGGAAATATTCGACTCATCATCGTTGACGAAGAACACGATACTTCTTACAAACAGGATGAACGAATGACATATAACGCCCGCAACCTGGCGGTTGTAAAAGCAAAACTCAATTCTGCAACGGTAGTTCTGGGCTCAGCAACACCGGGAATTCAAACTTATTACAACATACATAATAAAGATTTCAAGTATCTGTCATTAACAAAAAGAGTGGACAATAGACCGCTCCCTCAGGTTGAAATCATCGACATGAAGGAAGAAAGGGATGGCAAAGGAAGTGTTCCTGTCCTATCCCGATCTTTGAGAAATGCCATCCATGATACAGTGCAAACGGGGAAACAAACTCTTCTTTTTTTAAACAGACGCGGGTTTACTACATTTTTATACTGTCTTGACTGTGGTTACATCTTTCGGTGTCTGAATTGCTCTGTTTCTATGACACATCATATCAAAGACAACACACTACGTTGTCACTATTGCAACTTCTCTATAAAAGCGCCTCCTGTGTGCCCTGCGTGTGGCGGTTCCAGAATCAACAGTTATGGAGTTGGTACGGAAAAAGTGGAAGAAGAGATTAAAATACTTTTTCCTGAAGTCAGGGTGGAACGTATGGATAGTGATACCACGCAAAAAAAAGGCTCCTGCGCAAGGATACTGGAAGCCCTTGATAGAGGGGAGATCGATATACTTATCGGCACACAAATGATTACCAAAGGACATGATTATCCCAATGTAACCCTCGTTGGTGTATTATCGGCAGACACATCACTGAACATTCCTGACTTTAGAGCAGCTGAAAGAACCTTCCAGCTTATCACCCAGGTCTCGGGAAGGGGGGGAAGAGGAGACACCCCCGGCAGGGTAGTCGTGCAGACATTCAATCCGGAACACTATGCCATAAAGCGCGCCCGCGAACATGATTTCCCCGGTTTTTACTCAGACGAGATACCAATACGTCGAGAGCTCGGATATCCTCCCTTTTCCCGCATGGTAAATTTTCGAATATCCAGCTTGAAAAGGGATAAGGCAATAAAGTGTGCCAAAGATTTAGAGTTCATCGCCAGAGAACTCTCCCGTAACGAGAAATTGGAGGAAAAGGTCAGGATTATCGGCCCTGCAGAAGCCCCTATTGCAAAAATCAAGGGAAGGTACAGGTGGCATATGCTGCTGATGGGAGAAAACGTAAAAATTCTTCACAAGCTAACTCGGGATATCATGTCAAATGCGAAAAAGACTGAGTCCGCTATTAAGGTGGACGTAGATCCGATAAATTTCATGTAGAGTTCTTTAAAAACTTTTCGCTCTTTTTCTGTCCCTTAGCTCAGCAAGCTTCCCCTTATTCCAGTTGGATATCTTAGAAAAATACCCTGTAATCTTTGAGATTCCCTCAACATCGTCAGACTGGCAATATATACACCGATCACGAAGTCCCCTTGATGTTTTCCCACAGTGTAAACAGGTGGTAAACTCAGGAGAAAATGTAAGCCTGAGATTTTCAGAATCTTGAAACACCTTGATAACAAAATCAGCCAGGGATTCTTTTGACGGTCTAGCTTCACCAAGCCAGATATGCGTTACAGTTCCCCCTTCTATTAATGGATGAAATGCCCCTTCAAACTTTACTCTGTCAATGGGAGTTGTCGGCGATGAAACATTAAGAAGAGTAGAATTTGTGTAATACACTTCCCCCCCTGAAATATTTCCTCTGATAAAATGTCCCGCTTCAGGAGAAAAATGTTTCAGGTCCAATCTTGCAAAGCGGTAAGCTGTGCTTTCCGCAGATGTTTGTACTAACACAAACCTCATCCCATATTTTTTTGTTAATTGATCAGCTACATCCTTCATCCTACCGATCACTTTTAACCCAAACCTTCGTGCATCCTCATTCTCGTGAAGTTGTGAACCCTTTTGTATTTTGACCAGTTCATTGAGCCCAACCATCCCCACAAGATATGACGCTCGTGCCATCCGAAGATATGAGGTGCCATCACAATTCATGGTAAGGAGTGACAATGGTCCCTCGTCGCCATAGGACAGAAGTCTCTCGATAAAACTTTTCTTCTGCAGATGAGCTTTCGCCGCAAGCTCCATAACTTCGGAAAGCTCAGAAAATAACGCTTCATCATTTCCATCGGATTTATAACCCAACCGGGGAAGATTAATTGTCACATTCTGAATGGCTGTGTATCTCATTTTCCAGGGTGTTGTGGTATCTTCAAGCTCCTCTTTTTCTTCCTTAAAGTTTAAGCGGCCACACTCTGATATACTGATGGTATCTTCCTGATCGAAAACAAAGTACGTGTTCCCCTTTTCACCCGCCACATTACAGATATGAAGAAGGAAATCGTTATGACCGGGGGTTTGGAAAAACTTTTCCGTAATGTGTACCTTGGGTCTGGGAAAAACGAAAGGCTTCCCTGAGGAATCCCCCCCCTTAAAGACATCAAAAATAGCCCATATAAATTTCTGTGCCTCCTTGATATATTCACCGTAAGTCTCACCCGTATATTCTCCTCTTGGTCCTATAGCCGGTACGTCTTCAAAATGTTTAGGTATTTCCCAGTAAAGGTTTATATCGGTAAATATCGTCTGCCCTCCCCTTGCAACGGCCTGCTGGGCAAACTCATAGACAAGCATTTGGGCACACTGTTTTATTTCTCTGTTACTCAATCCCCGCAAATAAGGGGCAAAAAAAAGATTAACAGCATCCCAGGCAATAGCCCCGGCAAAATTCCCCTGAAGGGCTGCAGCAAACCTGACCATATGAGCGACGAGGGTCTCTGCGTGCTTTGCCGGTGCGGCTGTAGCCAGGGAATTTGGCAGGTCCAACCCGAATTTCTTGATGTATTCAAGGGACTGCCAGGAACAATATGGTCTGTCTATATAGCCCAGGTTATGGACATGAATGTCTCCAGCCATATGAGCATATCCGACATCCTCTGAAAAAACATTTAGAATAGCGTATTCTTTTTTAATGCCTTCTGCAAGAGTCAGGTTTGTTCCCTCCGGGCTGTGGGGAATATTAGCATTTTCCTTATTATGATAAAGAATCAACTGTCCAACATCATACAAAGGAAACCCTAGCCGTGCATGCAGTTTTGTCGCCTTCTCCAGACCCCTTTCAATCAGTTTTGCATTGACAAGTTCCCTGATCAGGGAAGCCGTAAGGAGGCTCATCCCCGATGATACGATCTGTTTCTCGACCTCTTTACTGATTGCTTCTGCCGTATCAACATCTACATTTGTTTCTAAAATCAGGGCATCGACAATTTTACGCCTGTCCCAACCAACGATATCCTCTCTCGAAGTCCTGACAAAAAGCGCAATATCTGTCGTTTCAGTGTCCATTATTGAAAATTCTCCATTTTGTTCTGACTCCAGCGTCTTAAATTCAAATATTCGTCGTTGCTACTTCACCCATTGACCCGAGCGCCTTTTCAGACGCGGCAGTTAACTCCTTATCATGATCATGACTGAGAGAAAACACTCTGAAATGAACTACTCTGGCAGGAATAAACCGGTAAATATCCCTCAGAGGTTCCGGGGATGTGGATTCCGTAGACGGGTTAAAAATGTTCATCCTCTTATCACCCTCCACCATCGGATTGACCGGCCTCGGATCCTGAGTCGCAAGATCCACGCGAAACCTTATTTTTTTCATGTACCCCGGAAGATACTTTTTTATTTGTTTTTCATAATCACGGGCATGGGAAAACCTTATACCCTTTTGAACCTGGTCCACGGAAAGCTCTGCAGAATATGACATCTTCCATTTAATCTGCCTTAAGTAAATCTTTTCCCATTCTTTTCCCAGCTTTCTTTTTCTTTTATTCTCCCCATTCGCCCAGTTTTTTACCTCTTGATACAAAGTCCATTCATCCAGATGGAGATATTCGTCCAGCGCCTCGACAGGATTTTTGGGTAGAATGATATTCATCGTCTCTCTGAATATCTCCTGAAGATGAAGATCGAGAGATCGGGTAGTCCTGTGGTAATAGACGTTGGAATAAAGATGAATCCTTGCGTTTAAAAATCTTCTCAGGGCTGAAGTGCCTGCCTGATGGAGAGTAAGACCATCCTTAGTAAAAAAGGTATAGAAACAAAGTCTTTTGATGTCAACAATATCTATGGAGAATCCTGTCATATAGGCATCTCTCTGGACATAATCAAGGTTGTCAACCGTATATACACCCGAAAAGAGCTGCCTTAAATATTGCATCCATCCAGGGTGTTTTTTCATGTTGTCATCCCCAGGTCTTTTTATAAGAAATGCCACCTGTTCCGGATTAATGGTTTCTCCTCTTTCAAAATCGCCTGTAGGACTTCTCCTTATCCCCCTGATTAATCTCCCCAGTTTTTTTGTTATAATATGTTGTCCCAGTATCTCGTGTGTCAGACCGTACTGGTTCAAAAAATTATCATCAAAGAAATGTCCGTAAGGACCGTGCCCCACATCATGGAGAAGTCCCCCTATTCTGAGGAGCTCTTCGATAAAGTTTATGGATGGAATATCAGGAAATATCTCCCTGAGACTCGGATATAAATATCTGCCAAATTCACCGGCCATATGCATGGCTCCCAGTGAGTGAGGAAACCGTGTATGTTCGGCGGAGGGATATACCCAGCGCGCACTTTGAAGCTGATGTATCCTGCGAAGTCTCTGCATCCAAGGTGAATCGATAAGATCCTGCTCTGTCTTTTCTCCCGGGAAATCGGAAGATGAAACAGTAAACCAGATATACTGGTAAACAGGATCGGCAATCAGCGCCTTACCTTTATATGTCTCTGCAATCTCCATATTATTTAATCAGTAGGAAAGGGGTCAGGTCTCCGTTTGACCTATCATCACGGAGTTTTTTATTATCTCA
>JAGGSD010000273.1 GCA_021159265.1 Syntrophobacterales bacterium
ATGCGAAAAAAATAACCGCAGGCATATAGTTGATATTCCGAGGATTATTTTTTGGGCATAACGCAGAGATTGGGCGAAAAGACCTTAAATCAACAGAGTCATGGACAGGTGGGAATGAGGACAACCTGCCTGCACGCGTAGACGCACAGGCAGGCTTCGGTCGCCCGGCAGTCTTCGGTGAGCCTTCGGCGTGAGACTTCGTCAAGCTCAGCCGAACCGTGAAGGGAGATTAAAATCTCCCCTGCGCAATAAGGTGAAGACACGGATTTGTGTTTGATACGTGAGTAGGCTGCAAGTTACTTCCCTTTCTAATGCCGCAAAGCGGCATAGCAGTGCTATTAAGGAAAAGTTCCGAACTTACAGGGGGATATTTCCATGTTTCTTATCCGGCCGTTTTCCCTCTTTGTTGGCCAGCATTTCCAGGGCGCTGATAATGGCGGGGCGGGTTTCTCTCGGATTAATAACATGGTCAACAATGCCACGTTTGGCCGCCTGATAAGGAGTGGCAAAAGTTTCAACATATTCCTCAATTTTTTGCTGTTTTACATCATCGCTTTCTTTACGGAAGATGATTTTAGCCGCTCCGTCAGCTCCCATAACGGCGATTTCAGCGGTCGGCCAGGCAATAACCATGTCAGGACCTCCTTCTCCGGAACACATGCCTATGTAAGCGCCACCGTATGCCTTGCGGGTAACAATGGTTATCTTGGGAACTGTCGCCTCGGGATACACATAGAGCATCTTTGCCCCGTGCCGTATTATTCCACCATATTCCTGCTGCGTACCGGGCAAGTACCCCGGCACATCAACGAAGGTTAATAACGGTATATTAAAACAATCACAAAATCGAATAAAACGGGCGGCTTTATCAGAAGCGTTAATATCCAGACAACCTGCAAGAGCCCGGGGCTGGTTCGCAATAATGCCAACACTTGATCCATTCATGCGAGCAAAACATGTAATCATGTTCGGGGCATAGAGCTTCTGGCTTTCATAAATATCTCCATTGTCAACAACCATTTTTATAACTTTTTTCATATCATATGGACGATTGCTGCTATCCGGTATTATTGTATCCAGATCATCCTCCATACGATCCGTGGGGTCCGTGCATTCTATCGCGGGAGGTTTCTCAGTATAATTTGCCGGCAGGAAGCTCAACAAGTGTTTAATTTGACTGATACAATCTTCGTCGCTATCGGCCACGAAATGGGCATTTCCGCTTTTCTGATTATGAACCATTGCCCCTCCCAGTTCGAGGGGGCCAACATCTTCCCCTGTTGTGGCTTTAACTACCTCGGGACCGGTAATAAACATGCGGGCATAGTCCTGTTTGACCATATATACAAAATCCATCAATGCCGGTGAATAAACAGCCCCTCCGGCTGACGGTCCCATAATGGCGGATATCTGAGGAACCATGCCGGAAGCCATGATATTCCTATGAAATATCTTTCCATATCCGGTAAGGCCTTCAACACCTTCCTGAATCCTGGCGCCACCGGAATCATTAATGCCGACGATAGGACACTTCGCCGACATGGCTTTATCCATGCATTTCGCCATCTTGTTGGCATGCATCTCACCCAGAGATCCCCCCATTACACTAAAGTCCTGAGCATACGCAAATACCGTCCTGCCATTGACTTTACCATAACCGGTTATCACCCCTTCATCCGGGAGCTCAATCTTATCCATACCAAAATTAGTGCAGCGATGTTCAACAAACTTATCCAATTCCACAAAACTGCCTTCATCAAACAGGATAGCGAGTCTTTCACGGGCGGATAACCGGCCAGTGGCATGTAATTTCCCGATAGCTTTTTCACCGCCCCCCATTTCAACTTTCCGCGATTTTTCTTTCAGCAATTCTGCTTTTTCTCTAGTTGTTCTTGTCATTGTTTTGTTATTCCTTATCGTGACTACTCACGTAGTCAGGCTAAAATTGTTTAGGCGGTTCAACTGAGCGTTCACGGTTCAAAGGTTCACAGTTCAAGGCTGATTGTTTTTTAGCCACTGAACCGTGAACCTGACAACCTGAGTAGTTGCTGTTCATTCACTTATTTCGTGTAGTCATACACACCTTTGCCGGTCTTTCTTCCGTAACGCCCGGCTCTCACCAGTTTCTTCATAAGCGGAGCGGGTCTATATTTATCTCCCAGCTCTCTTTCCATATCTTCCATGACATGGAGAAGAGTCTCAATGCCTACCAGATCGGCCAGAGCCAGAGGGCCTATAGGATGATTACAACCCAGGACCATCCCCTTATCTATATCTTCCGCGCTGGCAACTCCCTCGCCCAAGGCAAAAAAAGCTTCGTTGATCATGGGGACAAGAACCCTGTTTACCGCAAAGGCTGGAGCTTCGTTGACTACTATAACTTCTTTGCCTATGCTTCTACCCCACTCTTTGGCAATTTCAAGGGTCTCATCCGAAGTCTCATAACCCTTGGTAATCTCGACAAGTTTCATAACAGGTACGGGATTAAAGAAATGTGTGCCGATAAATCTCTCAGGCCTCCTTGTGACTGACGCCATCTCAGTAATGCTCAGGCCCGATGTGTTTGTAAAGAACAGGCAGTGATCGGGCACGATTTCCTCAAGCTCGGTATATACCTTCTTTTTTATATCCAGTACCTCAACTACAACCTCAACTACCACATCAGCATCACCGGCTGCCTCTTTGATATCAAGTGTAGGTTTGAGCCTCCCCAGGATAGAATCCATTTCTTCCTGTGTCTTTCTCCCCTTTTCTACATCACGGCCCAGGTTTTTCTTGATTGTATTCATCCCGCCGTCAATAAATCTCTGTTCGATATCTCTCAGGGCTACCTGATAACCCGCCTGGGCACAAACCTGAGCTATACCATTTCCCATTAAACCGGCTCCCAACACACATATTTTTTTGATCTCCATGTTATTACCTCCCTTTGGTATTTTAAAATGTTATTTCTGTAATTACTCGGGTTCACAGTTCACGGTTGGCTACTTTGCGTTTTTCATATTTTTTGAGATAGTTGATGAACCCACGAACGGCAACACGTGTTCGTCTGGCCTGCTCGTAGACATCTTTGAATTCGTTGGACAATATGTACTCTTCATCCAATGCAACATAGAGTTCGCTCTGGACTTCCGTGCAAGACCGCTTGGCATATCGCAAGAACCGGATAAACTCTGCATTTGTCTCGGAATCGAAACCCTCGGCATATGTATCGATGATCCGGCAGCATCTTGAGACCTTTGCAAAATGCTTAATTTCGTTCAAGTTCAAGGAAGACGAAAAATTTAACCACAGGAATACATTGAGTATTTCGAGGATTAAATTTTGAGTCTGACGCAGAAATTGGGCGAAAGGGGGCGTTTTGCAAAGGTCTCATCTTGTATCTGTCTATTCAGCCCGTAATCCTTTGTAAATCCCGGCTTTTTTGTTAGACGGTACACTTTTCGAGTCAATTCACGCGCCAGTTGCCATGCCTCAATATCTTCAAACTGTTCAATCTTCATCGCTCTCTAACCTTGGACCGTGAACTGTGAACCTTGACACATTCGTAAAAAGTCGAAAATACCGTCATTGCGAACGGAGCGAAGCAATCTCACATATTGTAACTACTTGTATTTATTAGATTGCTTCATCACTACGCTCCTCGCAATGACCCTGTGGATGACTTTTTACGAGACCATCAACCTTGAACCTTATGTAATTCGTCCATGCCACCCTGTTTTAATTGTTAGCCTTTAATCATCGCTGCTCATTGCTCAGTCATTTAAAGCTCATTGCCAAAAATCCCTACACTGACAACCGACATAGACGGGAATCCACCCAGATTATGAGTGAGACCTAATTTTGGATTTTCGATTTGTCTTTGATCGGCCTTTCCCTGGAGTTGTTTATATACTTCGTAAATCATTCTCAGTCCTGACGCGCCGATGGGATGACCGAAACATTTTAAGCCGCCATCCGTTTGACAGGGCACTTTCCCGTCGAGATCAAAAAAGCCTGATTCCACATCTTCAATTGCCTTGCCCCTCGGAGATATCTGAAGGTCTTCATATGTCACAAATTCTGTAATTGAAAAGCAGTCATGTACTTCCATCATACTGATTTCTTCTCTTGGATTTGTTATCCCGGCTTCCTCATAAGCTTTTATTCCACCGCGATATGTAGTTTCCACATGCGCGCCATCCCAGCTTTGATGCGCCAGCTCTTCACCCGAAGTAAGGGCAATCTGGAGAGACTTTACATAAATAGGATCTTTTCTAAATTGTTTAGCCATATCGGCCCGGCAGACAATAGCGCATGCCGCTCCATCACTCACACCACAGCAATCAAAAAGACCGAGCGGCCAGGCAATAATGGGCGCCTTTACAATCTGCTCAATGGAAACTTCTTTTCTCAGGTGCGCCTTAGGACTGAGAGTGCCGTTGTGGTGACTTTTGGACGATACGTGCGCCAAAGCTCTTTTCCCCTCTTCAGCAGAAAGGCCGTATTTATCAAAATATGTTGTCGCCATCATGGCGAACCCACCGGGAGCAGTCATATTGGCAAATGTAGCCCTGTTTCCCAATCCCAATAAATTCCCAAAATCGGGTAGTCCCCCATATCCGGTGTCTTTAAGTTTCTCCGCGCCAAGAGCCAAAGCTATATCACAGGCGCCGGAAGCTACGGCATAACAAGCTCCCCGAAACGCCTCAGTCCCGGATGCACAGAAATTCTCTACTCTCGTCACTGGCAGAAAAGGCAATTTCAAAGCCTTTGAAAGCGCTAAGCCGCTTTTCCCGACATTAACTTCATCAAAGCATGAACCAAACCAGGCAGCATCGATATCTTCTCTGTCTATTCCCGCATCTGTCACAGCCTCCAGAAATGCATCAACTATCAAATCGTCTTCGCTTTTGTCCCACAGCTCACCGAATTTGGTGCAACCCATCCCTATTATAGCAATTTCGTTTTTTATTCCCTTTGCCATTTCATTTCTCCTTCTCGTATATAAAAATACAAATCAACTCGTTGCCCATTACTCAGTCCTCATTGCTCATTGTTTAACCGGCACAGCCTTCCAGAAATAACCGTAATATCCCCTCTGCGGATCAGAATATTTCTTGCGGAAACTCATTAAGACAGGCATGCCTACTTTAACTGAATCGAGTGAACAATCCGTGAGGTCAAGAAATAACCTTCCTCCCTCTTCAAAATCGATAAGACCATAAATCTGAGGCGGATCCCAGGAAAAAGACAGGTTGTCTCCCGTATAGGAAGTAAGCGTTCCGATCTTGTCGGAAAAACTGTAATCCTCCATCTCATCAACAGCCTTACACTCCGGATTGACACATATTCTCTGTTTAGGATATTGAGGAGTCCCGCATACTTTGCATCTCGAACCTACAAGAGCCGATATTCCCCTGCCTTCCCTGTGAAGAACACTCATCGCCGTAGGTGAAATCTCTTCTCCACGGATACCTACCTCGAGAGGTATAAGATTTCTAAAGACAAGATACTTTCCATAAATAGTCAGATCACTTCTCTCGGCCAGATGACCCCCGATACCTTTTCTATCTTTTTGCACTTTTTCTATTTCATCTGTCACCTCGAAAAAGAGGGCATCGCTTCCGTTACCATAACTGAGAACAAGAATCTTGTCTCCCGGCTTCGCGTTTTCAAGCGCAGCCACAAGCATCATCAAAGGCATTGCCGTACCCGTATCACCAACATTTGCCAACAGGCTATCCTGAATCTGCTCAGGTTCAGCGCCCAGATCTTTGACCAATCCCTTTACTGCAGCTGCAACAGGACAGGCAATGATCACCTTGGCAAAATCACTCATCTTTAAATCATATTTTCTGATGAGCCCAAGCGCCGCTTCCTTAATGATCTTTGAGTATCCCTCATCGCGGATCCACCTTTCCTCCCAACCATGGCTGAATCTCTCCTGTGTGGTCCGCCTGTAGTCAATAAAATCATGAGAAACGGAATAGGCTCCCTTAAATTCTGCTATCACACCTTCATTTCCCACTAAAAGCGAAGCGGCGCCATCTCCAAATGTATGCTCCTGAGAACTCCCGGGTTTTCCCACTCTGTTCTCGCCGGCACAGACCATCACTGAACCACCGTCTTTTGCCATATCAAGTCCGGACAGAAGGGCAGTGGTCCCCGATTTGAGAGAACCGCTAAAATCCGCTGTTCTTATTCCGGAAACACAGTCGAGTGCTTCCGAAACAATAACGGCATTTTGCCTTTCCGCAAAAGGAAGGGACGTCGAGGCTAAATAAAGAGCATCAATAGAATCCCTGCTTCTGCCGGTCAGACAGTCAATGGCAGCTGAAACAGCCATCGTTATTGTGTCTTCGTCATAGTTTGCGACAGCCTTCTCACCTCTTGCCGCACCTGCTGTAGCAGGATTGAACCATCCCATCTGATCAAAAATAAGTTCGCGGTTCATTCTGTACCAGGGAATGTAAGCGCCATAAGATGTGATACCAATCATAATTTTAATTCCTCCTTCGTGATTTGTTTAACCATTAATGGAACGTAACTACTCAGGTTCAAAGATTCAAAGGCACATAGGCACAAAGTTTATGCAACACCGGTTGTTACTTTTTTTACTCTTTGTGCTTTTGTCTCCGGCGGGCTCAGCCGAGCCGTCGAACGGTTCCTCCGCCCCTCTGTGCCTGCCTGAGCAGCTGCAATGTAATATTCTTTCATTTGTGGAAACATCACACAAACAAAACCATTCATCTCCACAATACCAAAAAGGGAAATGAATGGCTAATTTCAGTTCTTCCCCGCCCGGATTACAGGCCACCCTTCCTCCAGGGCCTTCTTGTGAGCATCATTAACCAGCGGTATACTCAACGCCCTTTTGGTATACTTTATAGACAGGGGCGGCAGGTTAATAATCTTCCGAGCCATTTCCAACGCTTCGGCAATAAGCTGATCATGAGGAACCACCTTATTTACCAACCCTATTCGACAAGCCTCTTCAGCACTAATCTGGTCGCAGGTCAAGAGCAATTCATTAGCCTTCATCCTGCCCACCACAGCAGGAAGAACTGTGAAGGAACCATAACACAGCCCACCCGCCCTGGCGCCAATGAAACCAATGACCGAGTTTTCTGAAGCTATTATTAAATCACACAACAATGCCTGCTGTAAGCCATCGCCAAGAACATATCCATGAACCGCGGCTATTACAGGCTTATCAAAATGGAATAACCTTTCCTCCGTTTTTAAGCTATGGAACTCCGCATGCTCAGAGGGAGGCGCTTTTGTATCGTGCCCGGTTGAAAAGGCGCGGCCGGCGCCGGCAATAACCAGGGCCTTTACTTCATCATCAGCTTCCAACTCACCCAACGCATGATATATCTCGTTTTTCATTTTGAGGCTGATAGCATTCAACTTGGAAGGTCTGTTCAACGTGATAATGGCAACAT
>JAGGSD010000274.1 GCA_021159265.1 Syntrophobacterales bacterium
GTTAAGTAATATGAAACACTTGTAACACATTTGCAGATTTGAGTTACTTGAAAGCCCCGCTATGCCGTTTTACGGCATTGTAATGAGAAGGAAATCAGACCCTCTGTTGAAATGGGTACAATTCACGTAATGTCATATAATAACAATGTGTTAAGCCACTTTTATCAAAATGACTTCCTTGAAAGTCAAAAAACTCCCTCTCCCTTGATGGGAGAGGGTAGGGGTGAGGGTGAATACAGCGCTATTTCAAGTAGTTATGTCCCCCTCCCCTTTATCCCCTCCCACGAGGGGAGGGGAAATCTGACTTTTTACAGGTTCATCATTTTTTAATTGTGAATGAAATAGTACCTCTTCCAGTTAAAATCAATCATTAAAACGATCTGGTCTTGGTATGGTATTTGCTTAGCTTGTAATTGCCGTGAAAAAACAAAAGGAGAGTGGTTTGGTTTCAAAGAAAGAACTTTCTTCAACTGAAAAATTGCTTGATGTTATACGAAACAGAGAGACATCCGATGATTTTGTGATCTCTTCCGTCTCCTCCACCCCATTTGGAAAAAAAAGCAAGTCATCACTGTTAAAAGCTTTACATCATAATAAGAAAATTTCAATCGGTGTTGACATCGGGCGCCGTCATTTGAGGTGTATTAAGGTGGCAAGACTTTCCGATAGTGACTGGAAACTCCTTGATTACGCGATTGTTCCGTTAAGAACTGACATTTCAATGGGCACTCCTGATTTTGCAGATTTTTTGAAATCCGAGCTCGATGAATTTTGTGATTCCATAAAAAAGCCTAATCTATGGGCAAATATGTCCTCGGCCCACGTTGAAGTAGCTTCTATTCTAATACCAAAAGTTGCAAAGAAACAAATCGAAAGAGCTGTCTACTGGACTGCCCAGAAAACGATATCCTTAAAAGGGAAGGATGTTGTTTTTGATTTTGAGATAGAGGGAGAAGTTGTCGAAAGAGGAATAACCAAACTTGCGGTAATGACTTATGCCGCTCCCAAAAAAGAAGTACAGAATATGAAAGAACTTTTTGAGAGTATTGGCTATCCCCTTAGTGGCCTGACGATAGCCCCTTTTGGAACTCAAAATTTATTTAAAACAAACTGGATGCCTTCCTTCGAGCAATCAATAGCTATTCTTTACATCGACAGAGGGTCGTCGCGTATAGATATTTATTCCAGAGGCAATCTAGTTCTAACCCGTGGAATAAAGGCAGGAATAAACAGTATGGTTCAAGAACTCATGGAAGCATATAATGAGAAATTGAAATTTGTGCCACCCGATGAATCCGGGGCTGGTCAAACAATATCTCCTGATGAAGTCGGCGAAAATAAGTTTATGGATATGAAGAACGCAAGAGAGTTGCTCTATGGTTTAAGCCCGGATTCTCCTTCTACTGCGGAGCTCAGGGTCCGCTTTGGACTTGATGAGCATTCCATATTTAAGATGACCACTCCCGCTTTAGGTAGATTAGTCAGACAGGCAGAGAGAACCTTTCAATACAACACAATGAATCTTGGAAATGAAAGGGTAAATGCCGTATATGTTTCCACTGAAATGAATGTATACAAACCCGTTGTTGATTACATTGGTGATGATTTGGGAATCGAAAGAGATGTATTGGATCCCCTCGAACCCACGAATCCCTTTGTTAATGAAATTACCGCTAATCTTTCCATGTCGGACAGGGTTTCTCTTGTGCCGGCGCTCGGTGTTGCATTATCGGATGTAACTCGCACACCTAATCTGCTCTTTACCTATAAAGACAAAGTAAAACAGTCCAATATGGTAAAGGGCGGGCGGGCAATATTTGTGGCTTTAACTATTGTTTTGATATTTTGCGTCGGAGTTCTTTTTGTGATTGGGGATATTGCAGACCGGAAGAAGACCGAGCTCGCAAAACTTGAGAAACAATTGAAAACGGGTATTCAAATTGACGAAAGAGTTCTCCCCCTGTTTGTTTCAAAAGTGCAAAAGGATAAAAAATATTTAAAGGAGTATAGCGAGAGATATCTGGGGATGGCAGCCATAGGCGAATTGTCTCTCCTTACCCCTGCTAATATCAGACTTCTTGACGTTACGGTTCGTATAAAAACACCTTCAACAAAAAGCGGGAAAACAAATATTCGTGATTTAACAATAAAAGGAGTTGTTTCAGGAAAAGTGGAGTCGTTTGAAGATTCGCTGGTAAAATACGTCCTTAAGTTGCAAAGTTCTCCCATGTTCAGTGATGTGAAAATTGATAAAAGCAGCACAGAGTCCTTTGAAAATATGGAATTGCTTCGATTTACAGTAACTGCTAACTTTATTCAGGATTTGATATGAAAGACAAGTTGTTAAACATGATTCCTGTTCGCAATCTTCTCTATCTTGTAATCTGCATAGTTGTTATTGGGGGTTTTATCCTTTTGATTATTTATCCCTCTTACAAGTCATTGAATAGACTGGAAACGGAGATTGCTAACATTGAACAACGCATAGACACTCAGAAGACACTTTTACCACTTTATATGAAACTGATAAAAAAGAGTGAGGCGATGGTTCCCGCTATGTTTTCGCTTCCAGAAAAGAAAAAACTTACTGATAACAATCTCGATTTAATCCCATCGGTATTTAAGGAAATAGCAAGTGAATCGGGCACCAGAATTGTATCCGTAAAGCCGGATTTTACCACGCTTGCAAGAAATAAAGAAACTATATTAATAAACGCAACCGTGAGAGGAAATTTTTTTAATTTCCGCAAATTCTTGATCGAACTCGGAAAAATTTCTTATATGAAACAGATAGAGGAAATACGAATTCAGCAAAGGACGGCAGATAAAGAATTTAACCTGAAAATATGGCTAAGGGTGGGTTGATTGACTCATTTTTTATCCTTTTAGTAGATTGATTTCCGATTTATTTGTGTCAAGTGGAAGGTTTATAATGACAAGAAGGGAAAAAATTATAGTTTTCAGCATGATTCTGGTAGTAATATATGGCGCGTACGATTTATTAATAGCCGCTCATTCTAAAAAATCTGCTCCGGTCACCGCCAGTACCGGTGTAAAGAAGTTTGTTGATGTGAGCGAAAGAAATAAATTACTGAAAGATATTTCAAATGTTTTAAAAGAGGATAAAATTACCGGCGCCCGGATTTACATTGCTGCCCGAGCTGAGAGAGAATGGACAAACGATCCTTTTTCAATATCAAGATTATCATCGGAAGGAAACAAGATTGCTCTGGAAAACACAATGGGGGATGGAAAGTTTGTCTATAATGGCTATCTTGAAATCGGAAATAAGAAAATTGCTATCATAAATGGGGTAGATTATCAAACAGGGGATAACCTGGAATTATGTGGATATAAAGTTAAAAGCATTAGTCCATCGAGAGTGATCATTGTAAATACAAAAAAGACGGGGAAAATAACCGTTCCGTTTTTAGAAGAGTGATGCCGTAAAAAGCGAAGGGATAAAGAACAAGATTCAAGGATAAAGGTTCAAGGATTAAGTTGGGTCTTTCCTTGTACCTTGTACCTTTAACCTTGTTCTTTATGTATTATCCGGGGGGATGATTTTGAAAGAAATTAATGAAAGAAAGAGAGTTGTTTGTTTCGTCATTGCCGCTTCGGTGCTCTTGCTGCTGTTTTCCGGCTGTGCGGGCGACAAAGAATTAAAAAAAGACCAGTTTTTTGAGAAATGGAAACTTATGGCTCAAAAGTCCAGGGGCAGGTCACCGGCAGCAAGGGCGCGCGCCATTGAAATGCCGCCCGAACGTGAACTGAAGGAAGGGGAAACACCTCATGCGGAAAAATCTCTTCCGACAGACATGGTCAATTTCAAAATGCGTAATACTGACGTGAAGATGGTGATTCGTGCATTGGCGCGGGCGGCAAACCAGAATATATTGGTCAAATCAGATATACAGGGACGGATTAGCGTAGATTTTAATCGTGTCCCATGGAATGAAGCTTTTCTCAGTATTTTAAATTCCCAGGCACTGACATACGAGTGGGATGGTAATATTATACGAATCATGAATCTGAAAGATATGAAAGATAACCTGGAGCTGAAGGCGCTACAGGTCCGGAAAAGAGAAAAATTGCCTTTGCTGACCATGATTATTCCAGTCAATTTTGCAGATACTGAAAAGCTCTGTGAGAACGTGGCGGAATTCCTGACTAAAGACGCTAAAGGGAACCCCCGTGGGTCGGTCAAGGTTAGTGAGCATACAAACTCACTTATTATTCAGGCGACTAGGACAGATCTGAAAAAGATTGTTGACATGGTTAAAAAGATCGATAGACCAACCACCCAGATACTTATAGAAGCGAATATTGTTGAAACAACGAAGAGTACTGCGAGAAGCCTGGGTGTTCAGTGGGGTGGTATGTATGCTAATACGTGGAATGGCAATAATTATTTTATTACCCCAGGCGGCTCAGGTGGTGCGGTCGGCACAAATCCCGCAGTGTCGGGAGGTTATTCTCCGGCTTATGGTTCGGCAGGCATCAGCGGACACGGGTACGGCGTCAATTTTCCTGCTTCAACGTCGGCAATAAGTGCGGCGGGCGGCGTAGGATCGCTTGGATTAATGTTTGGTAAAATCGGAGGGAGCATCCTCGATATGCAGTTGAATGCCCTGCAAAATGCCGGTAAACTCAATATCTTATCCAGCCCGTCCATTTCGACACTTGATAATCAGATGGCATTTACCGAAAATGGTTCAAAGGTGCCATATGTATCCGTTGATAAAGATGGTAACCGGCAAGTAAAATTTGAAGATGTTGTTCTCCGGCTGGAGATTACACCCCATGTGATCGACGGGGTAAATATCAAGATGAAAATCAATGTCAAGAAAGATGAGGTCGATGATACAAGAAATGTTCAGGGGAATCCCTATATCTACAGAAAGCAAACCGATACAACCCTGATTGTGAAGGATGGAGAAACCATTGTCATATCGGGACTTACCAAGAAGAAAAGCCAGGATAAAGGAAGCGGGGTTCCTGGGTTAAAGGATATTCCCGTTTTAGGATGGATGTTTAAAGGCGAAGATACATCTGATCAGATGGAAGAAGTGCTTATCTTTATCACTCCCCATCTTTTAGCAAGGGGTGCGGCGAGCGATGTGACAGCGTCTGAAAAAACCGGGAAAGATGAACGAGGAGCAAGGATAAAGGTAAAAGGATCAAGATAAAAAGTAACAGGTAAAAGGATCAAGGAAAACCCTTTGATTTTGAGCCCTTGCAGTTTTCTATTTTTTGTTCTTTCGGGTTTTCGTGACAGGTTTTTACAAAACAAATGGAATATTACAAGATATTACATCTTATCAGAGAACCCTTTTCTAATTCTCCGGAACCGGAGTTTTTCTACCAATCTCCACAGCATGTTGAATGTCTTCAAAACCTGGAACTTGCAATACGTTTGCGGCGTGGCTTAAATGTTGTGGTCGGAGACGTGGGTACCGGGAAAACGACCCTCTGTCGTCAGCTTATCAATAAATTTTCGGGGCGCGAAAATATCAGTACGCATCTTCTCCTTGATCCCGATTTTGGTGATGCGCTGGAGTTTTTGTCTGCCGTTGGCAGTATGTTCGGCATAAAAAGCAAACCCGGATATCATGAAACAGAGTGGCGGCTCAAAGAGAGTATCAAAAATTATCTTTTTGACCAGGGTGTTAATAATAAAAATATCATTGTTTTAATTATTGACGAAGGTCAAAAAATTCCCGACTTTTGCCTTGAGATATTACGGGAATTTCTCAATTACGAAACAAACAACAATAAATTGCTGCAAATTGTTATTTTTGCTCAGAAGGAGTTCGAGAGAACATTAGAAGAGCGGAATAATTTCGCCGACAGAATAAACTTCTTCTATGATTTAAAACCTTTAAATTTTAGTGACACACGGGCGATGATCCATTACCGCATGGATAAATCAAGTAAAACAAGTAAAAACCCTGTTCATTTCACGTATCCGGCGCTGCGGGCAATATACCGGGCTACAAGCGGTTATCCGCGGCGGATAGTAACACTTTGCCATCAGATCATTCTGACCCTTATTATACAAAATAGAACCGGAGTGAAGCGGTCTTTGGTTAAGTCTTGTATTAATAGAAAAATTCGCGAAAGATCAGTTGCCGGGCGGTGGGCGAAAATTGTGCTTATATCGGGGTTGCTTACGATATTACTAGTTTTTGTGTTAAGGCCGGGTTATTTGAAGGACCTGGTTTATTCTAATGTTTTTCATTTATTTCAAGATCCGGTTTCAACGAAACAAATGACCGTTTCTCATGAGACGGCAAAAACAACCAATCATGATGTACCCATGCAACGAGATATACAGAGAAGTGATGTAGGTAACGAATCGAAAAAATCTCGATCTGTTGGATTATCATTGGTTTCGGTGACTGGGCATGAACCTGAAAAGAATGAAATGCCGGAAAGTTTTCCTGTTGATAAACAAGTTAGCATGTCAACAGAAATCGAAATAAGGAGTGAATCCGATGTCGCGCATGTTGCGGGGAAGCCTGTTGAATATCCCAGAACACTGGGACGGTTAAAAGTTAAAAAAGGCTGGATTGTATCGAGAATGATAGAAACTGTCTATGGTTCTTGTGATTCAGAATATCTCCGGCTGGTCGGGGAAGCCAATCCACATATAAGGAATCTTAATCATGTAAGAGTGGGGGATGTTATTAAATTTCCGGTGATTCCTGCCGGACATGAACCTCCGCCGTGGAATTATTGGGTACAGGTAGCAAAAAAGGAGAAACTCAGTGAAGTATATGGATTGTTTTATCAATATTTAGAAAAAACGCACTCCATGCAAATACTTCCTTACTGGAATAACCGTGAGGGTCTTAACTTTTTGATCCTTTTTAAAAGAGGGTTTGTGGATAAAACCTCAGCGCTGGAAGCAATTGATAAACTTCCTCCGGATATTTCCCACAATGCTAAAATTGTCTTGCGGTGGAATGAAAACACTGTTTTGTTCGCAAATTTATAAGCGATTTTCGAGAAGTCATCGCCCTTTAGTCCCGTAGTTGTAAAATTCTTGCAAAAATGCCTTCGGCGTGAGCTCAGTCGAACGCTCAGCCGGACGTGCTTCGTATTTCGAATTTCCAGTTTATCTGGGTTAGGAATCGAAAATAAATAACCGTAACTGTTCACTGCAGAGCGCCCTTCGGGCAAGCTGTTAAATGTAGGGCCTGTTCCCCGAACAGGCTCGAATATCTGGCCGATGAGGGCATCGGCCCCTACTACTTATCGAATTAGGCGCTTAATTGTAAAGTTCGTGCAAAATTGGCAAAAGAATTTCTTTATGACTGATAAGTTCTTGCTAAACTTAAACTCGAATATCGAATTTCGAAACTCGAAACAATATCGAATGACAAAAATACAAATATC
>JAGGSD010000185.1 GCA_021159265.1 Syntrophobacterales bacterium
GACAAAGGCAGCATTAAAGACCTGAAGTCCTCGTCAAAAATGTTCATTTTCGCAATTAATTGCCAATTTGGCTCCAGATTTTGTTTCAGGCCTGACGAAGCTGATGCTTTTCTCGTAAATACGCATCCCAAATGCAGTCCGGGTGCAAGAATGGAACCTTGACCCCGTGAACAGTTGCAAAAGATTTTCATAATTGACAATCTCGTAAAAAGTCATTCACCGAGTCATTGCGAGGAGCGCAGCGACGAAGCAATCTAATAAATATAAGTAGTTACAATACGTGAGATTGCTTCGCTCAGCTTGCAATGACGGTATTTTCGACTTTTTACGAGTGCATCATAATTAAATTATACAAAGAAATGGAGGAATACTTTGGCAAGATATAGAGAATCCGTATGCAGATTGTGCCGAAGTGAAGGTATGAAGCTGTTTCTGAAAGGAGACAGATGCTACAGCGATAAGTGTGCGTTTGAAAGAAGAGGATACGTTCCTGGAGAACATGGCCAATCCAGGAAAAAGCGAACAGACTATGGTGTTCAGCTAAGAGAGAAACAAAAGCTGAAGAGGATGTATGGTCTTTTAGAAAAACAGTTTAGGGGATACTTTCGAAAAGCTGACATGCAGAAAGGTGTGACTGGCACAAATCTCCTGATTTTGCTGGAGAGAAGACTGGATAACATGGTTTACAGACTGGGGTTAGCCAATTCGAGAAGCGATGCGAGACAGCTGATTAAACATAATCATTTTCTGGTTAATGGCAAAAAAGTAAATATACCATCGTATCTTTTACGTGTTGGGGACCAGATCCAGGTTAAGGAAAAGAGTAAAAAGGTAAACAGAATACTTGAAGCCATGGAAACGGTGGTCAGACGAGGTATCCCACAATGGTTGGAGTTAAATAAGGATAAATTTACCGGTGTTGTCACCAGATTTCCTGCCCGGGAAGAGTTAACGATGCCCATACAGGAACAATTTGTAGTCGAGCTTTACTCCAAGTAACAGAACAAACCATTGTAACGGGGAAATTAAATTATGCAGAAAAACTGGCGAAGCTTAATAAAACCAAGGCGAATCGAAGTAGATGAAAGGACTCACACCTCATATTATGGAGAATTTGTGTGCCAGCCCTTAGAAAAGGGGTTTGGCACTACTTTGGGTAACTCTCTTAGAAGGGTGCTCCTGTCGTCTATTTATGGCGCCGCCATTGTTTCAGTAAGGTTTGACGGTGTTCTTCATGAATTTTCAACAATCCCCGGGGTTAAGGAGGATGTAACCGATATCATTCTGAACCTGAAAGGGGTTCGTTTTAAACTTCATCAACAGGATGAGCCGAGGGTAGTTCGAATTGATACAGCGAAAGGGGGCGTTGTAACGGCGGGTGATATTATTACTGATGGAACAATTGATGTGTTAAATCCAGATCATCATATTGCAACTTTAACGGATGGGCTCCCGCTAAAAGCAGATATGATCGTTCAGGTTGGAAGGGGGTATGTCCCCGCCAAAAAGGAGAAGGACCCAGATCAGCCTGAGGGTACGATAAATATTGATGCTGTGTTCTCTCCGGTAAAGAAAGTAGCATATACCGTTACATATGCCAGAGTTGGTCAGGCGATTGATTACGATAAATTGGTGATCGAAGTATGGACGGACGGCAGTGTGCTCCCGGAGGATGCCGTTGCGTATGCTGCAAAAATTTTGAAAGAACAATTGGATGTTTTTATCAATTTTGAGGAAGTTGAGGATGATGAAGAGGAAATAGAGGAAGAAAAGGAAGAGGTAAACGAAAATTTGTTTAGAAACGTTGACGAGTTGGAGCTTTCGGTAAGGTCAGCCAACTGCCTGAAAAATGCGGGTATTCATCGCATTGGAGAACTCGTTCAAAAAACAGAGGCGGAGATGCTAAAAACAAAGAATTTCGGAAGGAAGTCTTTGAATGAAATTAAGGAAATACTGGCAGAGATGGGGCTGACTTTCGGTATGAATATAGACTTTTCATCAGTTGCGGGAGAAAATGAAGAAGAAGCTTCGGCGGGAGACAGGGAAGAATAATAGGGAAAGGAATGAGAACCGATGCGCCATAGAAATGCTGTTAAAAGACTGGGCAGAACCTCGAGTCACAGGAAGGCAATGCTTAGGAACTTAGTGACTTCCTTGTTAAAATATGAGAAGATTATTACAACCGATGCAAAAGCTAAAGAGTTGAAAAGCATTGCAGAAAAAATGATTACGTTGGGTAAGAGAGGTAATCTTCACGCAAGGAGACAAGCACTGTCATTTATCATGGATGATGAAGTTACCAGAAAAGTCTTTGATGAATTGTCCTCTCGTTACAGTGAAAGAACGGGTGGGTATACACGTGTTATTAAATTAGGCTATCGAGTTGGTGATAATGCTCCTCTTTCTCAAGTTGAGTTAGTATGAGTGTCCGGGATAAAAGATTCTGCTCCAAGATAAGGGGTAAGGGAATTTTCTAAAAAGCAAGGGTTAGCCCTTGCTTTTTTTGTTGGAAAAACTATAATTTATTTGTTATGTTGCCATTGATGATTATGTGTGGAGATTCCATATTTGTTTGATTAAGCAGGTTTGTCCGGGTGAAAAATGTTATGGATTAAACTGTTCAATTTTGAAGGTTTCGAAAAAAGTCAAAATATGCGGAATGTTACGAATGCACCAAACTTTATTGGATGAGAAAAAGGAGTGAGCTATGGCAGAAAAAAAGATTGGTGAAGTAGTAAAGTTTTTTGCGAAACCCAGTGTCGCGGCAGTCAAGGTAACTTCGGGGGAACTGAATATCGGAGACACCGTCAGGTTCACAGGTCATACTACCGATTTTGAAGAGAAGCTTGATTCAATGGAAATCGACAATGAGCAAATTGAAAAAGCGGTAGAGGGCGATTACATAGGGGTTAAGGTTTCTGACCGTGTTCGTCCCGGAGATGAGATGTTTAAGGTAACGCCTGATTAACCCTGATATCGACACTTTCGCAAAACGCTCCGTTATGCCGAATGCCGACACGGAGGCCCTATAATAAGGGAACAACTTTTACAAAGCATATTTAAGGCCGATAGGAGCTTGTTTGCGTGCATCGCACAGGCAGGCACGCAGACAGGGCATGCGAAAAAATAACGGTTCGACTGAGCTCGCCGAAGACCGCAGGCATATAGTTAATATCCCGAGGATTATTATTTGAGCATAACGCAGAGATTGGGCGAAAAGACATTAAATCAACAGAGTAAGTAATGAGGATTAAAGAATAAAGGTCTTTTTCTTAATCCTTTGCCCTTATACCTTGTATTTTTTCACTACCCATTGCTAAAACCCTCCGGACGTAACATTATTAACCCTCATAAAAAGTGGCCGAAGCGGGAAGAAGACGCTCCGGCTTCAAGCCTTATTAGTAAATCTTTCGTTCAAGGCGCCCTTCGATGGGATTTGAAACAGCCTGTGTTTGTAAAATGTACCTCAATCCACACCCTGCGTCGCAGTTATGCCACACATCTGTTGGGAGCAGGAGTAAACATTTGTCATATCCGGCAGCATCCAGGCTATCACAAATACCCGAATCGTAAGGGAAAACAGCTCGAATACAGTGTTGTTACCATTACCTGCAATGCCGAAGACGTGAAAGCACTATTTGTTTCAATTCCTTAGTGGTCGGTGACTATCTTTACCTCAAATCTGCAAAAATTTCTGAAAAGATATAATCTCACTTTGATTGTCACAAAAATTTGTGATAGAAAATAACCTCGATTATTTACAGAAATTGCCAGACATTACAACTCGTGGTTTTGGAGATATCTATGGAAAGAAAATACAACCCCATAATGATTGAAGAAAAATGGCAAAAACGCTGGGAAGAAGAAAAGACTTTTCATGTGACAGAAGACGCCGATAAGGAAAAATACTATTTGCTGGAGATGTTTCCATACCCTTCAGGGAAAATTCATATGGGTCATGTCAGAAACTACACCATCGGCGATGTTGTTGCGCGGTACAAGAAGATGAGGGGATATAATGTACTACATCCCATCGGTTGGGATTCATTTGGCATGCCGGCGGAAAATGCGGCCATAGATCATGGCGTTCCTCCGGCAGAATGGACAAATGAAAACATTGATGCCATGAAAAAACAGCTCAAGAGGATGGGATTCAGTTATGACTGGGACAGGGAAATTTCCACCTGCGAGACTGATTATTATAAGTGGGAACAGCTTTTCTTCCTATGGATGTATAAAAAGGGTTTGGCATACAAAAAGGGCGCAACTGTCAACTGGTGCCCCAAGTGCCAGACTGTTCTGGCAAATGAACAGGTTGAAGCAGGATTGTGCTGGAGATGCGGCGCTGAGGTCGAGGAACAATATCTCGAACAATGGTTCCTCCGTATTACCGATTACGTGGAAGAACTTCTCGATTACTGTGATAAGCTCCCTGGCTGGCCCGAAAGAGTTCTTACGATGCAGAAAAACTGGATCGGGAAAAGC
The DNA here is from genome assembly GCA_021159265.1 of Syntrophobacterales bacterium. Taxonomy (GTDB): domain Bacteria; phylum Desulfobacterota; class Syntrophia; order Syntrophales; family UBA6807; genus UBA3084. Next base: position 4,486 of record JAGGSD010000185.1, read on the forward strand.
TATGGATGCGAGATCGTTTTTCCCATGGCAGATTCCAATGATGTCATCAAGGTTTTCACCACAAGACAGGACACCATATTCGGCGCTACATTCATGCTTATTGCTGCCGAACATCCCCTGGTTATGGAACTGGTAAGGGGAAAAGAAAGAGAACCGGAAGTCAGAGAATTTGTTGAACGCATAAAAAAACAGGATAAAATGATGAGGACCGCCGATTTTTATGAAAAGGAGGGCATATTCCTGGATGCATACTGTCTGAACCCTGTTACCGAAAAGAAGATGCCCATTTACGCGGCAAATTTTGTTCTGGCAGATTACGGAACCGGCTGTGTTATGGCAGTACCGACTCATGATCAGCGTGACTTCGAATTCGCAAAAAAGTATGGTCTTGAACTGATTGTCGTTATCCAGAATCCCGATAACCCCTTGGATCCTGAAACAATGACCAAGGCCTATGTGGATGAAGGAATTCTAATCAATTCGGGGCAGTTCAACGGCATGGAAAATATGAAGGCCCTCGATAGTATAGCAGATTACTTGAGTTCCATTGGACGAGGGCAAAAGACCATTGAATATCGTTTGAGGGACTGGGGAATATCCAGGCAGAGATATTGGGGAGCTCCCATTCCCATTATTCACTGCGAGAAATGCGGCGCCGTGCCTGTTCCCGAAGAAGATCTCCCCGTTATCCTTCCGGGGGATGTGGAATTAACGGGCGAGGGGGGATCTCCCCTTGTAAGTGTCAAATCATTTGTTGAAACGACATGTCCCAACTGCAACGGTCCGGCAAAACGGGAAACCGATACAATGGATACATTTGTCGAATCATCCTGGTATTTTGACCGGTTCTGCTCACCCCACTTCGATGAAAAACCGGGGCTTGATAAAAAAGCTGTTAATTACTGGATGCCCGTTGATCAGTATATCGGTGGGATTGAGCATGCCATTCTTCACCTGCTTTACTCGAGATTCTATACAAAAGTACTGAGAGATTTCGGTGTCTTAAATTTCGACGAACCCTTCACCAATCTGCTTACCCAGGGAATGGTTTGCAAGGAAACCGAAAGATGTAAAGAACATGGATATCTTTATCCTGAGGAGGTAAAGGACGGGAAATGTGTGCACTGTGGTCTCGATGTCAAGATCGGCAAAACAGAAAAGATGTCCAAGTCCCTGAAAAATGTCGTTGATCCGGACTATATAATCCGTGAATATGGTTCTGACACGGCCAGGATATTTTGTCTTTTTGCCGCGCCGCCCGAGAAGGATCTGGAATGGAGTGATCAGGGAGTCGAAGGGGCATTCCGGTTTCTCAACAGGGTGTGGCGCATTGTTATGGATTACCTGGATGATATCAGAGATATTGAAATTTTTGATGGCAAGGCAGACCTTGACAGGGAAATGAAGAACCTCAGGAAAAAAATCCATCAGACAATAAAAAAGGTGACTATTGATATAGATGAAAGGTTCCATTTCAATACAGCTATAAGTGCGGTTATGGAACTGGTAAACACCCTTTACCAGGTAAAACACCCGGATAAAAGGGATGCGAAGGGTCTCGCAGTGGTGAGGGAGGCCATAGAAAATATCATTATTTTATTAAATCCGATTATACCTCATATGACAGAAGAACTCTGGGAAATGATTGGTGAAAAAAGAAAACTATCCGGTATTTCATGGCCATCCTATGATGAATCGGTCGCGGCGGAAGAAGAGATCACAATCGCTATCCAGGTCAATGGAAAATTAAGGGGCAGGATTCAAGTCAGCGCCGATGAGTCAGGAGAAAATATCAAGAAACTTGCCCTGAACAATGAAAGGATACAGCGATTCACAGGGGATAAAAAGGTGATCAAAGAGATATATGTTCCAGGAAAACTGGTTAATATTGTCGTTAAATAATGCGGCAAAGCCGCAAAGGCAAAAGGTCAAAGGCCAGGAATTAAGACTAAAAAGTCAGATTTGTTTTCACCTGTCAGCTTTCGCCTTGTCTATTTAAGCTGATGCCAGCATCTGTTCGAAAAACGCAGTTGTTTAGACGAGATCCTTGAATTTTGTCATTTCGAGGAGTGTTAACGACGAGAAATCTTAATGATTCACATCTGTTAAGATTTCTGCCTACGGTCTTCGGTGAATTCAGCCGAACCGTCGAAATGACAGATAATGATAGTTATTCAAAGTTCTCGAGAACAGAGGACCTACGGTATTTGAGATGAACAAGAAATGGTGGTTTTTTATCTTATTATTGTTGCCCCTGCTTAGCCTGGGTTGCGGATACCATTTTTCCCCTGGAGGAGAAAATATTGACCAGAACATTAAAACGGTTTTTGTCGAAAATATTTCCAACCTTACAAGTGAGGCAGGCCTTGAAAACTACATAAGAAATGCCTTTATCAGTGAGTTTAGAAAAGGGAAAAGATTCGATCTGGCCAAAAGCAGGAAGTCAGCGGACGCTTTGTTAACGGGGAGTATTAATAAATATGATATCACTCATCTTGCTTACAGTAAAACCGATATAGCCAAAAAGGACCGTGTAAACGTCAGTATTGAGGTTGCATTAAAAAACACCAGGAATGGTGAAGTTATATGGATCAACAGAAATTTTACGTGGAGAGAAGATTTTACAGTAGATAATAATCCAAACAAAACCGAAATCAATAAAAAACATGCTATCAAAAAGCTCTCTACTAACGTGGCTGAAAAGGTATATAGAAGTATAATATCTGGATTTTAATTTGATATGATCTTTTGAGTTATCCCTAATCCGAACAAGCCGGAAAAGCTCGAAGCTGAAAGCCTGCAGCCGTTCACGGCTTGAAATTGGAAATTAGAAATTCGTGAGAAAAGCATGAGGCCAAATTTCCAATTTCTATTTTCTAATTTCGACGTTCAGT
>JAGGSD010000418.1 GCA_021159265.1 Syntrophobacterales bacterium
AACGTCCAACATCGAACATTGAACGCCGAACGTCGAATAATGATGTCGCTTCGCTCCTCAAATTATTCTAAAATCAAATAAAAAAAACATTCAATACCGTGACATCATGCATCTATTCCTGTTTCTTCATTTTTCCCATTCAACATTCGATGTTGGACGTTCGATGTTCAATGTTCATTTTAGACCCCCGACCCCTGACACCAACATCTGCACGAAAAACGCAGTTGTTGAGGATAACAACTCTGATTCTAACTTATATGTTGACATCTTTCTAAAAAGTTGTTATTCTTGTTTGAAATGAAGAGTGGCAGATGTTGAATACCTGGGAGGTATTATATATTATGGGCTGGCAGGATAATGAGGATAACCCATGGGGTCGGAAACCGCCGTCTGACCTGAAAGCTGTGGCTGATAAGCTGAAAAAAATGTTTTCCTCTGGTAAAGTGCCTTTTATCGGAAAACATGGACTCATTCCTGCAATTGTGGTCATAATTCTCATATTATGGCTTGCATCGGGAATTTACTTTGTTGCGCCGGATCAGGTCGGCGTGGTTAAAAGATTTGGTAAAGCAGTGCGCACCACCCTGTCGGGTCCCCACTACCATGCCCCTGCCCCCATAGAAACGGTTATCAAACCGACAGTGACACAGGTTCGAAGAATCGAGATTGGCTTTAGAACGATAGGCGAGAGGCAGGTGGGGCGAAACAGGGAGGTTCCCAGTGAAAGTCTGATGCTGACAAAGGCCGAGAACATTGTGAATCTGACTTTTATTGTTCAGTACAAGATAAAAGACGCAATTAAATACCTGTTCAACGTGAAAAATCAGGAAAAAACAGTAAAAGATGCCGCAGAAGCAGCGATGAGGCATACGGTTGGTTATAATGAGATCGATGACATTTTGACTACAGGGAAGTTTAAAGTTCAGCAGGATACCAAAAAGCTTCTCCAGACGATACTTGACAGTTATGATTTGGGCATACATATTGTTGCGGTTCAGCTTCAGGATGTTCATCCGCCGGACCAGGTTATGGCCGCCTTTAAGGATGTTGCCAGCGCCAAGGAAGATAAATCAAAGATGATAAACGAAGCCTATGGTTACCGGAATGAAATTCTTCCAAAAGCGAAGGGGAAAGCGGCACAGATAATAAATGATGCTATCGCTTATAAGGAATCGAAAATCATTAAGGCCCATGGAGATGCCAGCAGGTTTTTGCAAATGTTATCACAATACAGGACTGCACGAGAAGTAACAAAGAAGAGGCTGTATATTGAAACAATGGAAGAAATCCTTCCACCGGCACACAAGATTATCATTGAAGAAAAAGTGGGTAAAAATATATTGCCCTATCTTCCTTTAGATAAAAAGAATATCGAAAAGGTGAAGTAGACACTAAAAAGCTTTCCTTGGATATGGGAGAAAACAATGCAAAAAAAGGGAACAATTCTCGTAGTTATTCTATTTATCATAGCCCTCGCTGGATCTCAGGCTCTCTTTATAGTTGATCAGACACAGCAGGCAATCGTTATAATGATGGGGAAGCCTATGGAAGGCACATACGGGCCGGGGCTCCACTTTAAGTTACCCTTCGTACAACAGGTGGTTTACTTCGAAAAGAGGATTCTGTTATATGATGCAGCTCCTACCGAGATTCTCACGAAGGACAAAAAAAATCTTGTCGTTGACAACTATACCAAATGGAAAATTGTTAATCCCTTAAAATTTTATAAAACAGTAAAAAATGTCAGAGGAGCGCAGGCGAGGCTTGATGACATTGTCTATGCCCATCTGCGTGTAGAACTTGGACAGCACAATTTATCCGATATCGTCTCTAAATCGAGAACTGAAATTATGACAACAGTAGCAGAAAAATCGGCCGGGCGTGCCAAGGATTACGGAATCGCTGTAGTCGATGTAAGGATCAAGAGGGCAGATCTCCCTGAACAGAACGAAAAGCATGTATTTGACAGGATGAGAGCAGAGAGAGAAAGGCAGGCAAAACAGTACCGGTCAGAGGGGGAAGAGGAATCTAAAAAGATTACGGCCAAGGCCGATATGGAAAGGACAATCATATTGGCAAAGGCCTATAAAAAGTCGGAGGAATCCAAGGGAGAAGGAGACGCGAAATCAATCAAGATATATGCCGATGCGTATCAAAAGGACATTAATTTCTTTGAATTCGTCAGGAGTCTTGAGGCGTACAGGAAATCCTTGAAAAGCGATGCAACATTTGTTCTTACTCCCGATTCACGGTTTTTGAAATACTTGAAATAACAAAAGTGTTTTTTTAACTTGACTTTTCATATTCGTTAGTTTAGAAGGCTCCATATATCCATATAGTGGAGGTAAGAAGTGATAATTAGTAAGCTTTTGAGCGTAGGCAGCTTTTCCCCCTTTTTTAGCTTTTTTGGTGAGGTCTGCCTGTCGAGCTCATAAAATAATGTTGGATGTGAGCCGTGGGTGGACCGAAAACCGCTCACGGCTTTTTGTTTCGAAGGCCGTGCAATTATACACGGCCTTTTTTTTGTAACATAAACCGAAAAATCTTAAAAAAGGAGGGTACCAATGAATAGAACAGTTACCACCATCAGGCTCTTGATTGCTCTTATTGTAGTTGTCTCTCTTGGCTGGGCACAGGGTGTGTCGGCAAAGACAATAAAAGTAGGAGCCGCAATTAATTTAACCGGTCCCGCATCCACCTGGGGACAGTTCCACGCTAAAGGCCAGCAGGATTATTTCCGTTATGTGAATGATGTGAAGGGCGGAATATCGGGTGACAAGATAAAGTTGATCCTTGTGGACACGGGTTACAAAGTTCCCGAAGCCGTGGCGGCCGTGAGGAAATTTGCCGTTAGTGACAGGGTGGATATGATTGCCACATGGGGCGCCGGTGAAGGTCTGGCCGCAAAACCGATCATACAACGGTATAAAATACCAACAATAAATTATTCGACGAGCTGGGAAATCCTTTCTCCCCCTGTAGATTATTTCTACCTACCTTTTGGCAGTTATAAGCTGGATTGTTATGCCATTCTTAAATACATCCGTACCATTCATAAGGGCAAAGATGCTCCCAAAGTCGGTCTTTTAACTTACAATAATGCTTATGGCCGTTCCATACACAAACCGAGCAGAGAATATGCCCAAAAACACAACATAAACATTGTGGCCATAGAGGAGTTTCCTCCAAGGACAGTTGATCTGACAACAGAACTCCTTCGCTTGAAGAAAAAGGGCGCCGAGTATGTTTTTATGCAAATGCTCCCCGCCGCTATTATAACCACATTAAAATGTGCGGATCGAATTAATTACAACCCACCTTTCTTCGGTACATGGACATCTACCGATCCTGATTTCTTCAAAATGGGAAAAGGTTTAATACGCGATCGTCTTACCATACAGTTTCCCGGTGGTCTTCCGGTAGATAATTCCAAGGGAATCGAATTATTGGAAGAATTGTGGTCCAGGTATAAAACTGTGGATAAGTTCGATGCTTCATACTGGGAAGGTGTTGTTATGGGTATGGTTATGGAACGCGCGTTTGAGCGTGCGAAGGAAAAATATGGAAAGGTCAACAGGAAAACAATCAACGATGCAATGGAATCCTTTTCCAATGAGAATTTTGGAGGATTGGTGCCGAACATAACCTATACGAAATCGAACCATGGTGCTTCTTTTACAGCGAGAATCGTCAAAGTTCATGAAAATGGCAGTTTTATCCCTCTGACAAACTTCTTCAATCCGAAAAAAGAAGAAATCAAGTTGATAAAACGCTAAAGCCGCAAAGGCACAAAGTTAATAGAGGTCAGGGGTCAGTAAAAGATTAATATTTTAATTAATTACGAAAAAAAGACAACGATTACCACTTTGGTTTTTGGCACAATGAAGCATGTTGTAAAAACGCCGCTGATCCCTGATCCCCGGTCCCTGATCCCAGTATCTGTACAAAAAACGCAGTTATTATAATATTGTGGAGAAAAAATGAAGGCATTTCGTGGCCGGCCGCACATTTTCAGCGCTGAAAACCAGGAAAAAAAGAGGGCTGATCTGGAGGTAAAAAACCTTTCGCTGAGTTTCGGAGGCGTAATGGCCCTGAACGATATAAGCCTGTCCGTGAGTGCGGGTGAACTGCTCGCTGTAATCGGACCGAACGGTGCCGGCAAAACGAGCCTGTTGAATTGTATTACAGGATATTACAGGCCTCAGAAAGGGAAAATTGTCTTCAATGACGAGGACATAACTTATTTACCCACACATGATCTCGTGAGGCGTGGAATTGGAAGGACGTTTCAGAATATTGAACTTTTCCCGGGAATGACCGTGCTGTCTAATATGCTTTTGGCACGGCACATACACTGCAGCTACGGTTTTGGTCCGGCATCGTTATTTGCTTCGTCTGTTCGTAAGGAAGAAGTTCGCCACCGCCTTGTTCTGGAAGAGTTAATCGACTTCCTTGAAATTCAACCTATTCGCAACAAACTTGTGGGGTCATTGCCGTATGGTTTGAGAAAGAGGGTAGAACTGGGACGGGCTCTCGCCCTGGAACCGAAAATATTAATCCTTGACGAACCTTTTGCAGGAATGACCCTGGAAGAGAAGGAAGACATGGTACGTTTTCTCATTGAATTGAATGGGGCATGGAACCAGACCATGATCCTGGTTGAGCACGACATGTCCATCGTCATGGCGATATCAAAACGTATTATGGTTTTGAATTTCGGAGAAAAACTGGCAGAAGGAACAACTGAAGATATTCAAAACAATGAAGAAGTCACCAGGGCATACCTTGGAGATACAACGGCAATATAATAAGACCAAGGTTCAAGAATATAGGACAAAGGTTCAAGGTATAAAACCTTCAGTCCTTAGCCTTGAACCTTGGCCTTGAACCTTGAACCTTGCTCCTTTTAGTTATGAAGATTGACAAAGATATCATATCCGCCGCGTACGGCAAGTTAACACTGCCTCAGATACTGGCAAAGCAGGCAGAGAAAATAGGATCTTATGGGATTGCTATACGTGAGAAGGCTTATGGTATATGGCAGACTTTCGACTGGACCGAATATTTAGAATACACAACAAAAGTGGGTTTGGGACTTAAGTCCCTTGGCTTAAACAGGGGTGAAAACATAGGAATTATAACGGACAACCATCCGGAATGGCTGTTTGCAGAGCTGGGTGGACAGTCCGTTGGCGCTGTTACGTTAAATTTGTTTACTTCCGCTGTATCCGGCGAATTGGCGCATACCTTAAATCGTATTCGAGCGACATATGTAATTGCCGGGGACCAGGAACAGGTGGATAAACTTCTCGAAGTTAGAGATAAATTGTCCCATATCCGTAAGGTTATCTATGTTGACCCCACCGGAATGAGATTATACCGTGATGACCCGTGGCTCATCAGCTTTCGCGAGCTTCTTCAGCTTGGTGAAGAATTAAACGGAAACGAACCAGATCTTTTCGCACGTGAATTACATAAGGGAAGACCCGATGACATCGCACTGATGATTACCACATCCGGTACGACGGGCATATCTAAACTGGCAATGTTTTCCCACAGTAATTTTTTTGACATGGCAAGCAAATGGTTGGAAACCGATGCGGTGGGCGGGAGCTTCAACTGGTTTTCTATTTCACCACCGGCCTGGATTGTGGATCAGATGTGGGGTGTTGGCATTACCCTGATCGGGGGAATGACAATGAACTTTCCGGAAATGCCGGAAACCATTGTTGAAGATTTCCGTGAAATAGGTCCCAACGTAATTATTACGTCTTCCCGTTTCTGGGAAGACATGGCATCTACTATTCGAGTAAAAATAAGCGATGCCGGTTTCATCAAACGGAAGCTCTTCTCAATCTGTGAAAAAATCGGGGCGAAAGTTGTCGATCTCGAATCTCAAAAGAAAAAAATACCTTTTTATCTTAAAATTATAGAATGGCTGGCATCCATTATTATTTTTCGCCCACTCATGGACAGGGTAGGGTGTTCGCAGTTTGTCAGTGCCTTTACGGGCGGACATCCCATAAGTCCCGACGTCATAAGATTTTTCCGATCTGTAGGTTTAAATCTTAAACAGTGTTACGGTCTTACTGAATCTGGAGGTATTTTCCAGGTTCAGCCGGACAATGAAGTAAAGGCGGAAACTGTTGGGAAACCACTGCCGGGAACAGAGATAAAAATTTCGGAAGATCAAGAGGTTCTCGTATTAAGTAAGGCAAACTTTATGGGATACTATAATGATTACCAGGCAACGGAATCCGCCTTTGACAATGGCTGGCTTAGAACCGGCGATGCCGGATATCTTGACGATGATGGTCATCTGATTATTATCGGTCGAAAGGAAGAAATTATTCGAGACAAATATGGGCATGTCTTCTCACCTGATTTTATAGAAACGCGCCTGAAATTCAGTCCATACATCAAAGAGGCAGTTACCTTTGGAGAAGGGCGTCCTTATATAACCGCCCTTGTTAACATTGATATGGGAAACGTGGGAAACTGGGCGGAAGACAGGATGATCCCATATACCACCTATACGGACCTTTCTCAGCAACCGCTTGTTGAGCAACTGATTGTAGAAGAGGTCAAAAATGTCAACGAGAGATTGCCTGATCAAATGAAAATCCGTAAGATGATTCTTCTTTACAAGCTCCTGGATGCTGACGACGAAGAGCTGACACGAACAGGAAAAGTCCGAAGACGATTTGTTTACGGATTGTATATTAAGCTTATAGAGGCGATGTATTCCGATCAAAAGGAATTAGACGTAAAAAGCAAAGTTCGTTACCGCAATGGTCAGATTAATACAATCGAAACCAGTGTAAGGATATTAACGCTTAATTGAGTTTCAAGTGTCGTGGCAAGCTTGCAATGACGCACAAGCTTTCGTCATTGCGAGCCCGAAGGCCGTGGCAATCTCTTGGATTATGCAAAGTTAGCTCATAGCAGCAGGAGATTGTTTCGCTTCGCTAGTTGATGGACTCGTAAAAAGCTCCACTATGCCGTTTAGCGGCATTATAATGGAAAGTAACTTTTACAAAGCATGTTTAAGGCCGATGGGGGCATCGGCCCCTACATATTGTAGGGCCTGTTCCCCGAACAGGCCGTGTATCTGGATAGTGTCCAGTGAAATCAACAAGTTATATTAAATTCGCCCAAACGAGTTACTTGAAAGCCCCGCTATGCCGTTTTACGGCATTGTAATGAGAAGGAAATCAGACCCTCTGTTGAAATGGGTACAATTCACGTAATGTCATATAATAACAATGTGTTAAGCCACTTTTATCAAAATGACTTCCTTGAAAGCCCCGCTATGCCGTTTTACGGCATTGTAATGAGAAGGAAATCAGACCC
>JAGGSD010000332.1 GCA_021159265.1 Syntrophobacterales bacterium
TTGGCTCCAGATTTTGTTTCAGTACTGACAGAGCTGACGCTTTTCTCGTAAATACGCATCCCAAATACAGTCCGGGGACAAGAATAGAACCTTGAACCCTTGAAACCTTGAACGGTTACATATATTCTTATCACGAAAAAGAAAATCTAATTTTGCACTTTTTCCCCTTCGACAGGCCTTCGGCCTCGCAATGACGAAGGTTTGTGCGTCATTGCAAGTTTGCCACGACACTAAAAGACAGGGGGTTAGATGTGGTTTTCCAGCCAACCTTGCAAATCGGTTAGTACTTTCGATCTTTCTTTTTCTTTTTCATTGTAGATTTCATGATACAGGCCATCATATATATAGAGGGTTTTGTCTTTCAGAATCAGTTTCTCGAAAAAAGCTTTTGAGGCATTCGTATTGACTAGATAATCATCACCGGCGATCTGCATCAGGATGGGGACTTCCATTTTCGGGGCCATTCTGTTCACTGCCGACATGGCTGATAAGAACTCGGTGAACCAGCGGGCGCTTACCCGATTGTGGACCAGAGGATCGCTATGATAGGCGCGGACAACTTCTGTATCGTGGCTGATCATCGATGTATTTAACTCGTTGCCCAGAGTTAAGCGGGGCCAGATGGCGGACATGATCATCCCCATGACCCATTTGATAACAGGCGCATTCACCCTCAACCCGAGAGAGGGCGAAGAAGTTATCACGCCGTCGATCATATCAGAATGAATAAGCGCAAAATTGATGGCAATAAGTCCCCCCATACTGTGTCCCAAGAGGAAACATTTCACGCCTTCAGGAAGTCCTTCCCTTGACATTTGAACCATTGTACTGAGTTCCTCAATATAATCCTCAAAGCCCGAAATATGCCCTCTGGTTCCATCACTTCGTCCATGCCCGCGATGATCCATGGCCCAGATGGTTATTCCCTTCGGAAGAAGTTTCCCGACAACATTGTCATAACGGCCGGAATGTTCACCGAGGCCGTGGGTAATAATCAGTCGAGCGCGTTCAGAATCAGCCTGGTATTTACGGTAGAATATCTTCAGATTTTTTATACGGACAAACCCGCTTTTGCACGGATAAACAAGTTTATTCATGGCGCTTTCCTAATGCGGCAAAGCCGCAAAGGCAAAAGGTCAAAGGCTAAAGGTCGGGAATTAAGACTAAAAAAGCAGATTTGTTTTCAGGTTTTTCCTTGATCCTTTATCCTTGTACCTTGAACCTCGTTGTTTATTACCTGATACCAACATCTGCGCGAAAAACGCCTGTCTGCGTGCAACGCACAGGGATGCAGTTGTTGAGGATAAAGACTTTAATTGCTATTTTTGAAGTAACTATATATTTATAAGTAGCGTGTAGGGACGACTTCAGTCAGCCAAAACAATGAAGGGAGGCCAAATCCTCCCCTACCCATTCAGTTCAGTGTAAATTCAGAATGATGTTCAACACCTGAGTAGTTATCTCTTGAAGTAAGGACGGACAAACAAAAGCTAAGGGATAATAAAAAGGGATGCGTATTATGAATATAACCCCTTGTTTTTATTGGTAGCGGGGGCAGGATTCGAACCTGCGACCTTTGGGTTATGAGCCCAACGAGCTACCAGACTGCTCCACCCCGCGTCATATTTTTGGACAGGGGAGTTTTCTATCTCAGTGTGTATAAGAAGTCAAGCAGTTTCTCATGCTTTGGATGTTTTATTATAATGATAATAATATCTCCCTTGCCTGTTTCAGGAATACTTCCGCTTCGCACTGTTCAAAGACTTCTATGGCTTCTGAGATGCATTTTCTTGCCTGGCCGGTTCTTCCCTTCGATTTGTGTAAAAGAGCAAGGTCAAGTTTTGCCTGACCCAGAACTCCCTTTGCCCCGATTTCTTCTGCCGCTTCAATCGCCTTATTAAAGTGATTTTCCGCCTTCCTACCGGCAAATGGAACATTTTTTAACAGAAAACCCAGGTTTTTAAACAAAACAGCGAAACTTCCGGGTCTATGCCCCTGAGCGATCTGCAAATAGACCTTTCCCAGGAAGTATTCTCCTGTGGCATAATGGTATCTGCTTTCATTTTCGAAAAAAATCCCTAAAATGTGTTCCACAGCATTTACACCCACGGAAATATTTCCCCTGGCAATTAAAATCACATTCAGCAATCCATAAGCCGAGGTTGTGATAAATTCATTACCGAGATTTTCACCAGATTTCATTATCTCCTCAAAATTGTGTTCGGCTTTCTGTAACTGACCGTTGGAAAGATATCCAATGCCGAGAAAAAGCCGCGCAAAGCGTGACCATACGGGATCCACTGAAATCTCCATTGTCTGTTCAAAACATTCAATGGCCGAATGAAAATCACCCGAAACCAGATGACCCCATCCAACAATCATGTGTCCATTGGCAGTGGATCGTATATCAGAGTTTCTTTGTCCACAGTCAATAAGAGACTTTCCAACTTCACAGGTCTTTTTGATTTCTCCTCTATATAAATATGTGGCGCCCATTCCGACCATGTAAAATTGATAAAACGATTGATCCGATTTGAGAAAGCCGGATGCCTCCTGCGCTCTTTTCCCAAAAGATATAGCTTCATCGAGACGACCCATATCACTACATGTATAGAGAAGCCATGCGCTGGCATAGCCAATAACTCTATAGCTGTTAATCTCCTCACCAAGCTCCAGGGCCATGCGCAAATACCGATAAGAATCATTAAGTTTCACTTTGAACCGTAGCGCAAAGCCGAGCCATCCGTAGAACATCCCGAGTCTTTCCTTGTCCTCTAATGATTCAGCCAGACTTTCATGGGTCCTGAGAAGATCAATCAAATCGTTGTAAACACCGAGGCGGTCATAGACATAAGCCCATTTCATGATGAGATCTATGAGAATTTCTTTTTCTCTTTTGGTATCACACGAGTGGCTGGTGAGTAAGTTAAATGCTTCCTGGTAATGCTGGTGAGATTCCTCCACGGAATACATTCCAAAGCATTTTTCCCCTGATTTTATCAAGTAATCAACGGCTTTAATAAAAGAGTGCCCCTCTTTAAAATGAAATGCCAGAAATTCATAGTATTCGGACAGCCTGTCCTGAAATAGTTCTTCCATAACAAGAGCAACCCGTTCATGGATCATTTGTCGATCTTTTTTAAGGAGACCGTTATATACCACCTCTTGTGTGAGGACGTGCTTGAATGTGTATTCAATATCCGGCTGTAAGGATCTTTTCTTAATTACATCCATTTTTTCCAGACTGCCAAGGCGCTGATCAATATCGCACTTAAGATCTGTGATCCTCCTGAGGGTCTCATAAAGAAAAGAGCTTCCTATAACGGATGCCTCCTGAAGCATTCGCTTTGTTTCTTTTTCAAGGCGGTCGAGCCTCGCGGAAATCACACCTTGAAGGGTTGATGGAATATGGACTTTACTAATCGGCCCGGTTAATTTCCATGTACCGTTTTCAGAAATCAGCATCTCAGATTCGATAAGAGAATTGATCACCTCCTCCAGATAAAATGGGTTCCCTCCTACCTTTTCCTGAATTAACTTTTCCAGAGCGGGAAGAGCGCTCTTTGTTCCCAGAAGAGATTCCACTACGGCCCGTGTGCCCGAAGGTGAAAGATCGCGGATTATGATTTCCCGGTACAACCCGTCCACATCATTGAACTGATGATCGACCAGTATCTTAAAGGAAGGCCTGGAGACGCAGAGAAAAAGAGCAGGATAGCGGACATTTGACAGGGTAAGACGGAGTAGTTCCACAGAAGAAGGATCTGCCCAGTGAAGATCTTCCAGAAAGATAATCGTTGGCGCTCTCCGGGCCATGCCTGAAAAAATCATTTGTATTGCCTCATACAGCCGGGCCTTCCAGAACTCGGGGCTTACATCTTCTATTTCAGGGTAATTCAGGGCATAAAGATTTCCGATGTATGGGATTAGATCTCCTCTCTTTCCGGAGAGATTCTTGATACTCGATTCTATTTTCTCTCTGACTTTTTCAGCGGAGTCCCCCTCTTCAATCTGAAATACCCGGCTCAACAAATCAATCAATGGAAAATAAGGAATATTTTGAGAATACGCGTACGCATGCCCCTCACGCCACTGTATTTCCCGGGGGTTCAGAGTGGCCTTGAACTCCTCAACGAGTCTGCTTTTCCCTACACCCGCATCACCGGAAATCGAAACAATTCCACCCTGCCCTTCTTCGAGTTTTTCAACGGCTTCACCAAGTTGGGACATCTCTGCCTCCCTTCCGATGAGTTCAGCCCTTAGCCCTGACAGGCGATGCATAGTTACGGGAGTCTTCTTTGCAAATAGCACCCTGTAAATTTTGACGGGTTCGGCCTTGCCCTTGACCCGGGTGGGTTCCAGACTTTCAAAAGTAAAATATCCCTCTGACTGACGGCAGGTATCCCGACTAACCAGGATCTGACCGGCCGCGGCCATATCAGTCAGACGTGAGGCAAGATTAATGGTGTTACCTGTCATGCCGTGTTTTCCCTTTTCGGTATCCATTTCACCCGTAACCACAAGGCCTGTACTGATACCGGTATGCATCGATATGGACTTTCCTGTTCTCCCCTCAACCTGGGGACTCATGGCTTCCACAAGATCATGTATTTCTCTTGCAGCCATGATTGCCCTCACCGGATCGTCTTCATGCGCGTTTGGAACGCCGAAAAGCGCCATTACGGCGTCGCCGATAAACTTGTCAATGAATCCCCCATATTTGGTTATGACCTGTGCAATTCCTCCGAAAACAAGATTCATAAACTCTTTTACTTCTTCAGGATCTAATTTCTCAGACATGGCTGTATATCCGGTCAGATCGGAAAAGAGGACGGTAATTTGCTTCCGTTCACTTTCTATCGAACCGCGTGTGGCGTGAGGCTTTTCAGATATGAATTCCGAGGGTTGTAATTCGGGCTTTGGATGTATCTCGTGAATAATGTGTTGAGGTTCTTTCAGATTCTGACCACATTCATTGCAAAACTTACTGCCATGCGGATTCACATTCCCACATACTTGACAGTAAATCTCCAGTTCGTGGCCGCACTTGCGACAAAACCGGGCTCCATCAGGATTATCAAACCGGCACTCCGGGCATTTCATCATTTATGCCCCCTGAAATTCAGACTTATCCTAAACTTCAAAACGTAGCTGGTAATTACTCACGTAGTCAGGCGCTTTCTCATGATGCGGCAAAGCCGCAAAGGCAAAAGGTCAAAGGCTAAAGGTCGGGAATTAAGACTAAAAAAGCAGATTTGTTTTCAGGTTTTTCCTTGATCCTTTATCCTTGTACCTTGAACCTCGTTGTTTATTACCTGATACCAACATCTGCGCGAAAAACGCCTGTCTGCGTGCCTGCCAGTCTGCCGTGCAGGCGGCACAGGCAGGCGCAGACAGGCAACGCACAGGCAAGCAATTGTTGAGGATAAAGACTCTAACAGTCCTCAATCTTTAGCCCACCCACCCGAGTACTGTCGTGGCAAGCTTGTAATGACGCACAAGCCTTCGTCATTGCGAGGCCGAAGGCCGTGGCAATCTCTTGGATTATGCCAGGTTAGCTTCCGATAGCAGGAGATTGCTTCGCTTCGCTCGCAATGACACCCGAGACTTGACACGACAGTAGTTACATTTTTTGCATTATTTACGGTTTGTATGAAACAAGCACCGAATCGCCATTTTCATACAACAGATATGAATAATGGTTAATCCAGTCGCCAAGAATGGCAAATGTTCTTTCCCTGCCATCAACCACATGGCGCTCAATGACGGGTTGATGACAGTGGCCGAGAATTACGGCGTCAAAACCGTCACTGAATTTTTCCATAGAGAAGATCCTCATCTTATCGGCAAGCCCCTCAGGTGATCCTTGCAGATGATTTTTGCTTATTTTTGAACTAATCCTGGCAATTTTCCAGAGAATAGAAACCGGCAGTTTTTTTTGAGTCCCATAAAATATTTTACTTCTCATGAATCTGCGAAGAAGCAAATAAGAGATATTTTTTGTATCCACTGTATCGCCGTGAGATACAAATATTCTTTTATCATCCAGATTAATCGCAGCCCAGTCAGGAAATACATGAATACCGTAAGGACCGAAAAATTCATCAAGAAAAAAATCATGATTCCCTTCAAATAAATGAATATTTATCCCTTTTTCTTTAAGTTCCAGAAGCTTGCCGGTCATTGCCTGAAATTCCGGATATACACAGCCGTTTCTGCAAAACCAGAAATCGAAAAAGTCTCCCACAATAAAAAGGTCGCTCACGCTCCCTTTTATAGAATCAAAAAAATTGAGGAGATTGCGATAGCCTGTGCTGTTTTCGTATTTCAGGTGTGCGTCAGATA
Source organism: Syntrophobacterales bacterium (assembly GCA_021159265.1). Lineage (GTDB taxonomy): Bacteria > Desulfobacterota > Syntrophia > Syntrophales > UBA6807 > UBA3084. The sequence goes on from JAGGSD010000332.1 coordinate 6,346, forward strand.
AAAAAATTGCTTTCATAATACCGGTTGCCTGATGCTGGATAACTATGAGTATTTTTTTACAAGATATTCAGAATTCGCAAACATCGCATCTATTTCTTCGCTGGTCATTCCTGCGCCGGCTGCAATTTTACGTGCCATTTGCCTGTCCACAAGGTCATCTGATGAATGACTATCTGTATTCAGTACCAACCCCACGTTAAACTTCCGGGCCTGACGCAGCACATGTCCATTTGTCAGGCTATGACCCTTTCGCGCTGAAATCTCTAAAAAGATCGAATTTTCTGCGGCAATTCTTGATTCTTCTTCCGAAACCAACCCAGGATGGGCAAGTATATCAATAGAAGATTGAACAGCGGCGAGATTGGTCCCCGGCTTTACCGGTTCCGCAATTGTTTCTCCATGTACGACAATAATCCTGGCGCCTAAACTTCTCGCCTCTTTTGACAGTTCAGAGATATGGTCAGGATGTACATGAGTAAGTTCGACCCCGGGAATCGCTTTAAGAGAAAAAACGGACGATATTTTTTTACAAACTTTGACAATTCTTGGAATAATAAAATCAATATTTGAATGGTCAATATGGTCGGTTATGGCAATTGCGCGGTATCCGTTTACCTCAGCCATCCTTGCCAGTTCTGTCGGAATTAATTCACCATCGCTGAATATTGAATGTGTATGAAGATCAATCATCGAATAGCTCCTCAATTTTTATGAAAATTATTGAATCTGTTTACCAAATTTAGCATTCAAGATCAACAATAATGAAAATAATCGAGATACGGTAAAACAATAGTACCTAACCCGAACAAGCCGGAACCAAACAAGATATATTTTTATCACGAAAACACGAAAGTACGAAAACACGAAAAAGAAAATTTAATTTCGCACTTTCTTTTTTTCGTGGTTTCGTGATTGTTTTTAATTCTTTTGCCGTTCGACTGAGCTCACGCCGAAGCCAATTTTGCACGAACTTTACAATTAAGGGACTA
>JAGGSD010000306.1 GCA_021159265.1 Syntrophobacterales bacterium
AAGTTTTGCAAGGACTTATCAGCCATAAAGAAATTCTTTTGCCAATTTTGCCTGTCTGCGTGCATTTTCACGCACAGGCAGGCGCAGAAATTGGGCAAAAGGGAACGTTATGCAAAGGTCTCGGGCAAATGGTAGTGATTGAACATCAGGCAATAAGCGCTTATACTGACATCCCATAATTCGGCGGCCTCCTTGAGCAGGTCAAGGAACATCAGGTAATCATTCCGGCTTTCAAAAATCCGATCAGCCCGCCGCCCACGGTTCATTACATGATACCAGGCACCCTCATACTCTATTCTTAATGGCCTGCTCATGGTCATTGCTTATCAGAACAGATATCATAAGTCGAACGGAGACTTGACCCGTATGCACGTATGCAGTCTTCTTATAGGGTGTTTTTTGGTTTGATTTTAAAAAAATTTGAGGAACAGCGCAACATCATTATTCGGCGTTTGGAGTTCAAGGTTGGACGTTAATCTTTGATATGCATCCCCACGCTGGAGCATTGGAATGAGAAACCTTGAATCCTGGAGCTTTTTACTTTTATAGTTTTACCGCATTAGATATCTTGACTTTATTGTTGGTTATGCTTAAATTTTAAGTGGTAATGAGAGAATCAAATGATATCATCACTTTTGTAAAGTCAGTGATGACTCTGTTGATTTAAGGTCTTTTCGCCCTATCTCTGCGTTATGCTCAAAAAATAATCCTCGGAATATTAACTATATGCCTGCGGTTATTTTTTTCGCATGCCTTGATCTTGAACGAAAATCCTCATAAATCAATAGAGTCAGTGATAGCTGATGGTCTAAATGGGCAATTAAAAAATACAGATACCAAGAAAACGGTCTCGTAAAAAGTCGACGCCGTGTCTTTCTGAGGAGCGGAGCGACGAAGAATCTCTATGATATCAGATTCTTCGCTATCGCTCAGAATGACAAAAGAGTGTTTTTGTGATTTTTTGTGGGCACATTAACAAAAGAGGAAAGGAAAGTGGGTATGATTAATGAGATGATAATGGAATTTGCGTGTAAATTTGCCGATGAGATAAATGCAAAGGCTATACTGCTTTATAGCGAAGTCGTTCAGGATATTAAGTTGGGAAAAGACAACAAGGTTAATTGTGATATTATTCTGATATCGATAGAGGATGGTAAGGTACCAAAAAACATCAAGCATTTAGGGAAAGTAATATATATCCCGAATATTAATTTTACCCGTATGAGTCAGGTAAAAATTGCTATAATTAAGGGTATATCGGCAGGCTACTTCGAAAAAGGTGATAAAGTCCTTTGTCTTACAGGTATTCCCAGGTTTGGATATCTGGATAGTGTTTTTGTTATTGACGTTGGCAAAGAATTTGAGATTTTAACATCAGACAATATTTCCGATATATTTGAGGGGGTGTATCCCGAAGTTTTCGAAACTGTTCTAAATATTGCCCTGGAGTTGGCATCTGAGGGTAGAGAGGGACGTTCTGTGGGAACTATTTTCATTCTCGGAGATGATGAAAAAGTACTTCAACTCTCCAGGCAGATGATTATTAATCCTTTTAGAGGATATGAAGAAGAGCAAAGGAACATTCTCGACCACAATTTGAAAGAAACAATTAAGGAATTTTCGGCCCTGGATGGTGCATTTATAATAAAAGACAATGGCGCTCTTATAACTGCCGGAAGGCATCTCAGCGCTGCTCTGGAAGGTAAGGATTTTCCCAAAGGTTTGGGGAGCAGGCACATTGCAGCAGCGGGAATTACGAGTGTTACGAATGCCATTGCAATTGTTGTATCAGAATCAACAGGCGCCGTCAGGATATTTAAAAACGGCAAGATATTCGTAGATATAGATAAGGCCGTGAGTTAAACAGGAGGAAACATGAGATTTGATAAATTTACCTTGAAACTTCAGGAGGTCTTTCAGGATTCTGAGAGACTGGCGAACAGATATAATCACCAGGGGATTGATGTAGAACATCTCCTTATGATTCTAATACAACAGCCTGAGGGTATTGCATCTGAAATACTGAAAAAACTTGGCGCCGATCCTCGAATAATTGTGAATGAGCTGAAAAAGGTATTAGAAGGATTGCCGAAAATTTCAGGTGGAGGAACTGTCCAGCGATACATAACACCACGGTTGCAAAATGTGATGGACATCGCTTTTGCCGAGGCAGAAAGAGTAAAAGATGAGTATGTAAGCGTTGAACATGTTCTGATCGCAATTGCTGGAGAAAAAGAAGGTGAAGCGCCAAAAATACTCCAGCGCGCAGGTGTAACAAAGGATGATATCTTAAGAATACTTGTAGATATCAGAGGAGATCAGCGTATTACAGATCAAAATCCGGAAGACAAATACCAGGCCCTGAAACGATTTGCGAGAGATTTTAATGAACTTGCCCGAAAGGATGCCTTTGATCCTGTTATAGGGAGAGACGAAGAAATACGAAGGATCATGCAGGTTCTGTCGAGGAGAACAAAAAACAATCCCGTTCTTATTGGTGAACCCGGAGTTGGCAAAACAGCAATTGCCGAAGGTCTGGCACAGCGTATCGTAAACGGTGATGTTCCTGAAAGCTTGAAAGACAAACGTGTTGTGGGTCTTGATATGGGTTCCCTTATAGCCGGGGCAAAGTTCAGAGGTGAATTTGAAGATCGGCTGAAAGCTGTTCTCAAGGAAGTAGAAGCGGCTCATGGAGAAATCATCCTGTTTATAGATGAGTTGCACACTGTCGTTGGAGCAGGAGCTGCTGAAGGTTCTGTCGATGCTTCCAATATGTTGAAACCCGCTCTTGCGAGAGGAGAACTGCGCTGCATTGGCGCCACGACATTGAATGAATACAGAAAATATATAGAAAAAGATGCCGCCCTTGAAAGGAGATTTCAGCCAATTATGGTAAAGGAGCCGACTGTTGAGGATACGATTGCTATCCTGAGGGGGCTGAAAGAGCGTTATGAGGTTCATCATGGTGTAAGAATCAAGGATTCTGCCATTATTGCCGCCGCCACCCTTTCCGATCGCTACATAACGGACAGGTTCCTCCCTGATAAGGCAGTGGATTTGATTGATGAATCGGCATCTCGTCTGAGGATCGAACTCGACAGTCTTCCGTCTGAAATAGATGCGCTGGAGAGAAAAATTGTCCAGCTTGAGATTGAAAGAGAATCCCTGAAAAAGGAGAAGGATAAATCTTCTGAGGAAAGACTTTCCAGCCTGGAAAGTGAACTGGAGGAGTTGAGAGAGTCAAGAGGTAGAATGAAAGCGCAATGGTCGAGTGAAAAGGAGGCCATTAGAGAGATACAAACGATTAAGGAAAAAATAGAAGAGTTAAAAGCGGTTGGACAGAATGCCGAAAGAGAAGGGGATCTGGCAAAAGCGGCGGAGATTCGATATGGAAAACTTGTAAATCTGAACAAAGAACTGGAAGAAAAATCTGTGAAACTTTCGGAAGCGCAGGAAGATAAAAAGATGCTAAAAGAAGAGGTAGATGCTGAGGATGTAGCTGAGGTGGTTGCAAACTGGACGGGTATTCCCGTTGCGCGAATGATGGAAACTGAGGTGGAAAAACTATTACACATGGAAGAACGGTTAAAACAGAGAGTTATTGGTCAGGATGAGGCCATCCATACCATTTCCAATGCATTGAGACGAGCCCGGTCGGGATTGCAGGATACGAACCGGCCAATAGGGTCATTTATATTTATGGGGCCGACGGGTGTGGGAAAAACAGAACTGACAAAGGCGCTTGCGGAATTTATGTTTGACGATGAACAGGCTATGATTAGAATAGATATGTCAGAGTTTATGGAAAAGCATTCTGTTTCAAGACTTATAGGGGCGCCTCCCGGTTATGTGGGATACAATGAAGGCGGATACCTGACGGAAGCAGTAAGAAGGAGGCCTTATTCGGTATTGCTATTTGACGAAATAGAAAAAGCCCATCAGGATGTGTTTAATATTCTGTTGCAGGTTCTCGATGACGGAAGGCTGACTGATGGTCATGGCCGCACGGTTGACTTCAAAAATACGATCAATATCATGACCTCGAATGTAGGAGGTCAATGGATACAGGATTTATCAATAAGTGAAGATGAGAGGCAAAAGAAGACTATGGAGGTTTTGAGGGCCACATTTAAGCCTGAGTTTTTGAATAGGATTGATGATATCATTAACTTCAGATCTCTGACCATGAGTGATATCGACAAGATTATTGATATCCAGATCGGTCTGCTTCAGAAGAGACTTGAGAACAGGAAATTATCGATCGAATTGACAGATAAGGCGAAAAAACATATTGCTCAATCAGGTTACAGCCCAATTTATGGCGCCCGACCGTTGAAGAGAGCTATTCAAAAAAATATTGAAGATGAACTCGCCATGAAGATACTGGAGGGCGAATTTGTTGAAGGAGATGTGCTGTTGATTGATGTTACTGAGGGTGGTAAAATAACGTTCAATAAAAAATAAATTTTAAATTTTGAATTAAGCCTTCAAAAATGAACTACCCTGCCGCAAGCAGCGGGGAATTAAACCCTACAGATTTCGCATCATACTTCAAGTGATTAGAGTAATCCGTGTAATCTGCGAAATCTGTGGATTAAAAATTATTCTGAAGAGGTTGGCTGAATGAATACATTAAGAACAGGCATTCTGCTCGGTGCTCTGACGGGCCTTTTGATGCTGATAGGGGGGTATTTTGGCGGAAAGCAGGGTATTGTTATTGCCTTTATTTTTGCAATGGCAATGAATTTCGGGAGTTACTGGTTTTCCGATAAGATCGTCTTGTCGATGTATCGGGCCCATGAGATTTCGGAGGGTGAAGCACCTGAATTGTACTCAATTGTGAAGACTCTGGCTCTCAGAGCAAGTCTTCCCATGCCGAGAGTTTATATCGTTCCCGGCGATGCTCCCAATGCGTTTGCGACGGGAAGGGATGAAAGGCATGCCGTAGTTGCTGTGACCGAGGGCATTTTACGGATACTCAACAGGGATGAACTGGAGGGTGTTCTCGCCCATGAGCTGACCCACATTAAAAACAAGGATATGCTTATCGGTTCCATTGCGGCGACGCTGGCCGGGGCCGTTATGATGCTGGCCAGTATGGCAAAATGGGCTGCCATATTCGGTGCAGGCGGTGATGATGATGAAGGTGGAGGAATCTTCGGCCTGATCCTCATGGCTATCCTTGCACCAATTGCGGCAATGTTAATACAGATGGCTATTTCCAGGTCAAGAGAGTATCTTGCCGACGAGGGCGGAGCACGAATATCAGGTAACCCTTATGGTCTGGCGGGTGCCCTTGAGAAACTCTCGAATGCTTCGAAAACAATTCCCATGCGAGCCAATCCCTCAACGGCGCATATGTTTATCGTGAATCCTCTGACGGCAAAATCTTTTGCTAATCTTTTCAGCACTCATCCGCCGATTGAAAAAAGGGTAGAGAAATTGAGAAGCATGAAGCAGATCTAATCGTTCGACTGCATGTCTCGTATAACGCTGCAAGAAGGCGGTGGATTTGCCTTTTATATCACTTGGACATTTTGTGGCCATTATGCTAACAAAACCCAGGTTTCGTAGTTTTAACCGAAACCCGAAACCTCAAAAACTTGAAACTCAATCACCCGGAGGGAAATAAAATGTCTGATAATAATGAAGAGAAGGGTTTTTCTGTAAAAGATAAAAGAATCTTTACCGAGGAGGGGAATCTGCGCCCCGAAGCGCCGCAAAAAGATGAAAAGAAAGAACAGGGAGAAAAGGTGGCAGATGCAAAAGAAGCGGAAAAGCCCGAAGGAAAAGTAAATGAAGAAACAATTCCGCTGCCGGAAATCAATTTCCCGAGCTTTATACTTTCACTGCATACATCGGCGCTATATAACTTTGGTGATTTAAAGAACCCCGCATCAGGAGAAAAAGTTAAGAATCTTCCTGCGGCCAAACAAACTATAGATATTATGGGAATATTGAAAGAAAAGACATCGGGAAATCTTGATCAATATGAGCAGCGATTGCTGGATGGAGCGCTGTATGAATTGAGAATGAGATATGTCAAAGAAACAGAAAACAAATGATTGTAAAACAGTCTCCGGCAAAGATAAACCTTATCCTTAATGTTTTGAGAAAAAGGAAAGACGGCTATCATGATATTGCCACCCTTATGCAAAGAATAAGTCTTTATGACGAAACAAAATTTTCTCTTAAGGGTAAAACAATTGCTGTGAGGTGTCCTGGAAGTTCACTGCCTGAAAATGAGGAGAATATAGTTTACAGCGCCGCAGAGGCCTTTTTTTCTTATGTTTCGTATTCTTCAGGCGTGGAAATTACAATTAATAAGAGAATCCCCACAGCGGCTGGGTTAGGCGGCGGAAGTTCAAATGCTGCAACGACGATCGTTACATTAAACGATATGATAGGGAGTAACTGCAGCCAAAAGGAACTGATGAAAATAGGAACAAAGATCGGGGCTGATGTCCCTTTTTTTATTTTTGGTAAAACTGCATGGGCCTTTGGTATAGGTGATAGTCTCCAGATTGCGGAAGGCATTCCCCCGATGTGGTTTGTCCTGGTTAATCCGGGATTCGAAGTATCTACAAAAAAGGTTTATGAAGAGTTAAAATTAGGATTGACAAAAGAAATAATAAAATATAGCATTCCGCGACTTACAAAAGTGTCTCAAGTTTCAAAAAAGCTTTTTAATGATCTCGAAACAGTAACGTTGAAATGCTATCCCGTTTTGTCTGAAATTAAGGGGCTTCTTATGGAATATGGTGCTCTTGGTTCTTTGATGTCAGGGAGTGGGCCGACAGTTTTTGGTGTTTTTACCGGTGAAAAAAGTGCTTTGAATGCTGCGGCAGAATTAAAAAAGGCAAGGGTGGGGTCTGTATTTACGGCACATTCTATTTGAGTAACCCACATTCTTGACGGATACTGGTTTTTACTGGGGCGTCGTCAAGCGGTAAGACACAGGACTTTGGTTCCTGCATTCGGAGGTTCGAATCCTCCCGCCCCAGCCAATCTATGACTCTGTTGATTTATGAGGATTTTCGTTCAAGATCAAGCCTGCCTGTGCGTTGCCTGTCTGCGCCTACCTGTGCCGCCTGCACGGCAGACAGGCAGGCACGCAGACAGGACATGCGAAAAAAATAACGGTTCAACTGAGTTCACCGAAGGCTGAGCTCAGTCGAACCGTCGAACGTGCTTCGTATTTCGAATTTCCAGTTTATCTGGGTTAGTCCGTTAATTGTAAAGTTCGTGCAAAATTGGCAAAAGAATTAAAAACAAACACGAAACCACGAAAAAAAAAAGAAAGTGCGAAATTAAATTTTCTTTTTCGTGTT
>JAGGSD010000119.1 GCA_021159265.1 Syntrophobacterales bacterium
AAGCCTGCAGCCGTTCACGGCTTGAAATTGGAAATTAGAAATTCAGGAGAAAAGCTTGAGGCCAAATTTCCAATTTCTATTTTCTAATTTCGACGTTCAGTGAACGCTTACTAAATTCTTTTGCCGTTCGGCTGAGCGTTCGACTGAGCTCACGCCGAAGTCTCACGCCGAAGCCATTTTTGCACGAACTTTACAATTAAAGGATTAATAGTTGTTATAATTCTATAATAATGTCGCAACAATCATCGTTCGCAGCTAAGGTGCTGACAATAGTCATCTTGAGTGGTTTTTCCGTTGCCGCTTCAAATATACCCCGATCCGATCCCATGCAGGCCCAGCAGAGTTCTCTCCCCTTTCCTTTTAAACCTATTGCACATTTGTAGCCCTTTAAATGAAACTTCTTTTCCGTCAATTCCAGGATATCGACCTTAGTGCCCCTCTTGCGTGCTCCATCAACAAATGCCTGGCCGACTGTAACCAAGCTCGTGTCAGGCAAATTCTTTTTCATTTTCTCACCGGCAGACAGACCCAGTTTATGCCAGACATCCTCAATCTCAGGAAGCGCTTCCTTGCCAAATTTTTCATACATTTTATGAGTTAACAAAGATATGGCATCCCTCGCTGTATTTACATGAAATTCCTGGTCTTTACTCATTACAATTACCTCCCTTTAAATTCCGGTTTGCGTTTCTCAACGGCTGCTTTTATACCTTCCTGAGCATCTTCGCTCCGATTAATTTCATCTATATGAAGAAATCTAAGCTCTTTTTCCAACGCCGGATCAAGAGGAGTTTCTTCGAAGAGCTTTTTAATGGTAAATTTAGTTATCCTGACCGCAACAGGCGCGGTTTCTTCCGCCAACTCATTCGCAAACGAATATGTAACGGCTTCTATCTTGTCAGGACTGATGATCTGGTTAACCAACCCGATTTCTTTTGCCCTCTGAGAGCCGATCAACCTTCCCGTAAGAAGGATCTCTTTGGCCGCAGCCAGACCAACCAGCCGGGTTAATCGTTCTATCTGTGTATAAAAGTATGTTCTGCCCAATTTCACCAGAGGCGCGCCAAACTGAGCCTCTTTAGAGGCAATGCGAAAATCAGATATAACCGCAATATCCAATCCCGCGCCTATGGCCGGCCCATGAATCATACTGATAATTGGCTGAGGATAATTAATCAGGTTTCCAAGACAATGGTTCAGAGCTTCAATGGCCCGCTGGAATTCCCTCCGTCCGGTTGAAAGGTTCATCCCGGACGAAAAAGCAGCGTCGCCGGATCCCCTGAGAACAACTACCCTGATTTTCTTTTCCATCTCTATTTTGTGAATCGCGTCACCCAAGGCAAAAAGGGCATCGGCATTCAGGGCATTTTTCTTCTCAGGGTGATTAAAAAAAAGGGTGCTGACATATCCTTTATCCTGCCTGATAATTTCTTTTCCCATATTGTTCCGGTAACATAACCAAAAAACTAAACTACACTGCTTAAGCAAAGCCGAAAGGACTGAGCAATGAGGACTGAAGGTTTTTACTTGGTCCTATTCTCGTTCCCATGCTCCAGCGTGGGAATGCATACCAAAGATGAACGTCCAACATCGAACATTGAACGCCGAACGTCGAATAACGATGTCGCTTCGCTCCTCAAATTATTCTAAAATCAATTTAAAAAACATCCGATACCGGGCAGTAAACCTCTATTCCTGTTTCTTCATTTTCCCCATTCAACATTCGATGTTGGACGTTCGATGTTCGATGTTCATTTTCGCCCCCCGACACCAACATCTGCGCGGAAAACGACTGTCTGCCGTGCAGGCGGCACAGGCAGGCAACGCTCAGGCAGGCAGTTGTTGTGAATGAAGACTCTAATGTACAAAGGAAGCGACCATTTCCTGAACGATTGAATATGGATCACGCTCACGGGCAAGAACCTGTTTTACGGCAGTATCCAGCTTGCTGTTCCTCCCTAATTTTACATGCACATGGTGAGCTATTGCTTTATCCAATAGACTCATCAGCTCTTCCCGGATCCTTTCTTCCCGCCAGGAAGTCTCTCTTTCCTGTGATTCAAGAACTTCAAAAAGGTTTGTGACAAGTTCCGCAATGCCCTCACCCTTAGTGGCTACCGTCTTTAGTATAGGAATGTTTAACGAACCCTTTTCCGTACTCATGTTCAGCATAAGCCGGATATCCAGGACTGCCCGCTCAGACCCTTCACGATCGGCCTTGTTGACGACAAAGATATCCGCAATCTCCATAATTCCGGCCTTGATAGCCTGAATATTGTCGCCCATCCCAGGCACACAAACTACCATCACCGCATCGGCTGTTTTCACAACATCCACTTCGTCCTGACCAACACCCACGGTTTCTATCAGTATAATATCCTTGCCGAAGGCATCGAGGACCTTAATCACATCTCTTACCGCCAGGCTTAATCCTCCCATTGCCCCACGGGTAGCCATAGAACGAACGAATACACCTTTCATGGTGCTGATTTCCTTCATGCGCACACGATCTCCCAGCAAGGCCCCCCCTGAAAACGGACTGGAAGGGTCCACCGCAATGACCCCGACACTCAAATCCCTGGCAATTAATTCACAGGTCAAAGTATCCGTAAGTGTGCTCTTGCCGGCGCCCGGCGGGCCGGTTATCCCAATGACATGTGCCCTTCCGGTATTCGGAAAAATGGCCTTCATTACCTCCAGCCAACCCTTCTCTCTGTTCTCGATCATTGTAATCAGCCTGGCCAGGGCGCGCACAGAGCCTTCTTCCATTTCGTTTATCAGGTCTTCCAACTCCTTGGTCATCTTAATTTCGCTCCTTTTACCGGTTAAATATTTCCCGTTTTATATTCTCCAAAGACATCCCGCATAACATCACAAATTTCCTGGAGCGTGGCATAAACTTTTACACACTCTATAATATACGGCATAAGGTTCTCTTCTTCATTCCCCGCCGCTGACTTCAGATCCTTCAATGTGCGAGCCACATCTTTGTCATTTCGTTCTTTTTTCAGCAGAGCCAGACTTTCACACTTCCGCTGCCCTGCTGTAGCCAGCAATTCAGCAGAATACACATCGTCCACGCTCCGTTCAGTCATAACATTCAACTCATGCGGTCCCGCAAAACAATTTACGCCAACAATAAACTCCTCCAGATTTTCGATCCTCTTCTGCCTCTCATAAGCGCTCCTGGCAATCGCCTGCCGGACGTAACCATTTTCAATAGCGGCAACAAAACCGCCCATTTCTTCGATCCTGTCAAATTCCTCTTTCGCGGCATTTTCTATTTCATTCGTAAGGGATTCCATAAAATAAGATCCCGCCCATGGATCAAGAACCTCGCCGAGTTTTGCCTCGTATATCATGATACGTGTCGCGTCATGGCCAAGCTGCTGGGCCTCCAGACTGTGCCCCAACCCCAGAGGTTCATCCCAGGGAGGCATTGCCCCGAAAGGAATTCCACCGGACATTCCGTCCGCCATGCCCCCTATTACAGCCCTGGTAAGATTATTGAGCGGCCTTTGCAGGGTAGCGTTAATGTAGCCCATATGAGCCCCCCCCATCTGTCTTAGCATCATGCTTCTCGGATTTTTTGCCCCGAAACGCTCCTTCAGCATGGTGGCCCACATCCTTCTGGCGGCACGCTGAAAGGCTATCTCTTTGTAAAACTCCATGCTTCCCCCGAAGGCATTAACGGTGAAATGCGGGGCATAAGAATCGATGTCAACGCCCGCATCAATTCCCGTCTGCAAATATGTGGCCCCGATAGCCATGCTGTAAGCAAGATCCTGCTCCCTGGTGGCACCCGCCTCACGCATGTGGTAACCGCCGATGCTGGTAATATTGAAATTCGGCATGTGCTCCGTGCAGAAGACGAGAGTGTCCCGGAATAATCTCAGCGCCGGCCCCGGAGGATAAATATAGGTTCCGCGCGCAACATACTCTTTCAGAATATCGTTCTGCGGTGTGCCTCGCAATTTTTCCAGAGGGATGCCTCGCTTTTCAGCTAATGCGGCATATAGAGCAATAATAACAATCGCCTGGGCGTTGGCGGTAAAATTGGAAGAAACCTTGTCAATGTCCAGATCTCCCGTGTAAGCCTCATATACGATCTCAAAGTCCCTGAGACTGTCCACGGCCACACCCACCCGGCCAACTTCCCCTTCAGACCGGGGGTCATCAGAATCGTAACCGCACTGTGTGGGCAGGTCAAAGGCAAAATTAGGCCCGGCATTTCTGCCCATCTCGTGCATACGCACAAGATAATCCCGGAAATCTTCGGGTGTGCCGAATCCGGCATATTTACCCGCGCCGCTCGATGTAGCTGCGCCCCATTCAAACCTGGTGCTCTCTTTCGCCTCAGCCGCCGCAAACACCTGCCATCTCGGCGCCGGATCATTTCCCGCTGTAAATGGATATTGCCCGGGATATCCGACTTTTTCCAGAAAATCAAACTCTTCTATATCCTCCGGTGTATAAAAACGTGTCGGGCTTTCTTCCAGTTTATATTTCTTCAGCTTTGGCTTGACAACCTTATCCTTCCACTCATTAGTTGCCTGAGCAATTTTCTTTATATCTTCGTTCATTCTGTATACTCCCCTTTCAGGCTAAGTATTTAAATGGATACTGCGTTTCTTGTCAATCTTCCGCAGGAAAACAATCCACTGTTCATGAAACATGGGAACGTATAAATTCCGCTATTTCTTTTATTGAGGCGCCTGACGTAAATACGCCGGCAACTCCCATCTCCTTTAACTTGGGGATATCCTCCTCGGGTATGACCCCGCCTACCAGCACCAGAACATCCTTAACCCTCTGGCCTTTGAGTTTCTCAATAACTTTGCCAGCCATGGCAAGATGTGCCCCGGAAAGAATGGAAAGACCAACTACATCGACATCTTCCTGAATAACGGCGGCGGCTATCTGATCCGGCGTCTGCCTCAAACCGGTATATATAACCTCGAAACCTTCATCCCTCAATCCATAGGCAAGCACCCTGGCTCCACGCTCATGACCATCCAGACCGGGTTTGGCCATAAGTACCCTGATGTTCCTGTCTTGTTCCATTTATAAAAACCTCCTTTAATACAAGTAATACAACCCTTAACTCAAACCGTACGCTAAAGCGGCAAAGCCGCAAGGACTGAGCAACGAGCTATGAGTAATGAGGACTCAAGGCCATAAGAGAATTTTCCCCTTTAGCCTTCAGCCTTTAGCTTTTTATTGATAACATCTATCTACCCTTGAAAACCGGCTCTCTCTTCTCAAGAAATGCCTTGAATCCCTCCATAAAGTCATCGCTTTTCATGGTCACACCCAGAACATAAGCTTCATAATCAAGGGCCTGCACCAGGTCCATCTTGTAAAAATTCTGAAGCCCGCGCTTGGCAAAAGCGATAGGAAGGGGAGCATTTTTGGCCATTCTTCCGGCCATCTCGTATGTGGCCTGCATCAATTCTTCATGAGGAACCACCTTGTTCACCATTCCAATCCTGAAAGCCTCCTGGGCGCCTATCACTTCCCCGGAAAAAATCAATTCCGCGGCCTTGGCATAACCTACAAGGCGGGGCAAAAAATAAATGCCGCCCCAGTCGGGATGGGCGCCCCTGCGCGTAAATACCTGTCCGAATCTGGCTTTTTCGCTGGCAATCCTGATATCACAGGAAAGGGCAAAGTTGCATCCGCCGCCCGCTGCCACACCATTGACCGCGGCAATGACCGGTTTTTCCACACTATTTATGGCCTTGACGACTTTGCACATGGTAAATCTTTCGTTCGAAGCAACTTCAGTCTCTGCCAGAGCATTGCTCGTCCCTCCAACGAACTCGTCAACATCTCCTCCCGCGCAAAAGGCCTTTCCTGCCCCGGTAATCACAATTACCCGCACATCAGCATCCGCGCATGCATCCTCCACGGCCTGCAGAATTTCCTGTCTCATGTTTCCGCCAAATGCGTTATATTTCTCCGGCCTGTTTAGAGTAATAGTGCCCACACCATCCTTTTTATCAAGCAAAACATATTCCCACTTCATCAATCAACCTCCTTAAAAAGTGAATTAAGGCGAGAAGAAAGAGTTTTCGCCTCTTTAATCATATCCGGGAATATCTCTGAAACTCCCCTGATTTCCCGTATCAGACTGGCCACCTGACCAGCCGGCATTATGGCATTATCTGCTTCCCCGTCCGGTCGCACATAACTGCCATCAGCTTCTGCGTTCAGCTTCGCGTCCTCACGTTCTTTGTCCGGATCACTGATCGCCTCAGCCTTCTTATTTCTCAGCACCCGCATGGGCATGGCCCCTTTTCCAAGGAGAATGGTGGCATTGTCCCGGGCATCGATAATCGCCTGCTTGAAAAAGTCCGGCGTCGGACATTCGCGGGTAGCAAGAAACAAAGTTCCAACCTCCACTCCTTCAGCGCCCAGGGCAAGAGCGGCCACAAGCCCCCTTGCATCGCCGATGCCGCCGGAGGCTACCACGGGGATTTCCAGAGCCTCAACCAATTGAGGCACCAGGCACAGTGTCGATATACCTTCACGGCCCACATGCCCCCCGGCCTCATACCCGGTGGCAATCACCCCGTCCACACCGGCATCCTGAGACTTCAGGGCCATCTTCACTGTGGAAACCTTGTGCAAAACCTTCAATCCGGCGCCCTTTGTTCGTTCTGTAATCTTCGCGGGATTACCCGCAGAAGTGGTTATCGTTTTAATTCCCATTTCAATGGCTATCTCGAGGGCCTCAAAAGCATTACGCCGGTAAATAGGAATATTGATACCAAATGGCCGGTTAGTCAGCTCTCCGGCAATTTTGATCTCCTTACGCAACTGATCACCCGACACACCCGAGGCCCCAATCTGACCAAAACCCCCGCTGTTTGAAACAGCCGCCGCCATTTCACCAAGAGTAATACGTCGCATGGCCCCCAGGACCAGCGGATACTCAGTCCCAAGAATCTCAGTAATACGATTTTTCATTAAATCCTCCTATGTTTAGTTTTACTACTATTAAAAAATACCCTTCCTGATGCGGTCAATCCGCAAAAGCAAAAGGTGCAGGGTTAAAGGTCAGGGATGAAGACTCCAAAGTCGAATTTGTCTTTTTGATTTCGTCTCTTCGCCCTTGGCATTTCGCTATCGATACCAACATCTGCACAAAAAACGTTGCTGTTGTTGATAAAGAATTTAATCAGGTTATATAGACACATTTTGATAAACAATGCTATATGTTTTTTGCTGTGTGAGTTCATTAAATTAGTCCCTTAATTGTAAAGTTCGTGCAAAATT
>JAGGSD010000327.1 GCA_021159265.1 Syntrophobacterales bacterium
TTACCTGCCGGCAATTTCATAGAGGATGATTGCCGCCGCAATTGCCAGGTTCAGGGATTCGACATTTCCCTGACTTGGAATTGAGATACGCTGGTCTGCCTGTTCGATGATCTCTTTCGAAAGGCCTTTCGCTTCGTGACCCAGCAAGAGGATGTTTTTCCTGGTTTTCTTCCAACGATTGATCGGTATTCCACCCTCCGGTACCGCCGCAGTCAGTTTATAATTCTTCCGCTTTGCAAACTGAAACAGCCTGTCGAAATCGATGGATTGATAGATTTCCATGCCGAAAATCGCACCAGCAGATGCCCGGACCACCTTTGTATTAAACAGATCAACGCTGAATGGGCTAAGAAGGATCTGTTTCATGTCAAACCATGCCGCCGTTCTCAGGATAGTTCCCAGGTTGCCGGGATCTGATACCTTATCCAGATATAACAGGTTGTTGGAAGGATTTTTTTCCAACTCATCAAAGGAGAATTCTGTTTCACTGCAAATTATTATGATTCCCTGGGGTGTTTCTTCTGTGGAGATACTTTCCATCTCTTTTTTGGAGCATGTATAAACCGGGATGTCATCGGAAATACAATTCTTGATTGATTCGGCATAATTCTTCTCGACGATAACTTCCTTAACAGGATGATGGGTCATTTCCATGGCTGACTGCAGTGAATTCAGACCTTCAGCAATGAATGCCTTTTCCTCCAGACGATATTTTTTCTGATGCAGCCTGCGGATCCATTTGTGGTGGTTTTTTGAGAGAAGAGACAAGCTCATTTTCGTCAATTTCAGTATACCTTTCTTTAGTCCCTTAATTGTAAAGTTCGTGCAAAAGTGGCTTCGGCGTGAGCTCAGTCTAACGCTCAGCCTTCGGCGAGCTTAGTCGAACCGTCGAACGTGCTTCGAATTTCGAATTTCCAGTTTATCCGGGTTAGGTTTATCAATTACTTCAACTATCTACCAATAAACAGTATATCCCGTCAATCACCGTTTATCAATCCTTTTCCCTTGACCCTGTGTATCTTTTACTCTATATTTCTTAACGAAAGTAATGACGGAACGTTTTTCCTGATATTTCAGACCTTTCACGCGTTCGTCAAAATCAAAACGGTGAGCAGGTGATTTATGAATAATTATTTTAAGAAGGCCGCTGAAAAAATTTATTGTGACGCAAAGAAAGATGGCAGACTTATAGAAGGGAAGACGCTTGATGAATATAAGGAGATTGCCATACAGCAAGAAGGGGTTATCCAGACACACCTGGGTTCTGTCGCTGCGGATTCAGAGCCCATGTCACGTTCGGCTCCCCATACCAAAAATAATATAGATGATTCTTTTGGAGAGGAAGAGGAAGCTCTTGCTTTGCAGGCAGTGGAATGTTTAAGCAACGAAAAGATTGTTTCTCTGGATACAATCATAGGGGATGGGCGAGACGGTGTCACTGCGCGATTCATTATGCCCGAACCATACGCTCAGATTGCCTATGGAGTAAAACTTCTTTTTGAGGATACACCGGCGGCACGCATGGTTGAAAACCCTACTTATACGATTATATTTTTCATGGATGATGCCTTTGAACCGAACAAATTTAAAAAATTGATTGACAAAGATGTAACAATTCGTCTCTGGATGGGTGATAAGAGGGGGGATCAGGTAAAAATCTGCCGGAACAGCACGTATGTTGGCGAGGCCAAGAAGGGTGTTTTCCAGTTTGAAAGCTGGCGGGTAAAAACAATTGATAAACTGGGGATTTTCCTGCATAGCGGGGCAAGAGTTGATCACCTCTGGATTTACGATCTTGAGGCGGGAAGGCCGGAATTACATGAAAGAGTAACAGGCGTTTCAGGGCTGACTGCCACAGGGAAGACGACGACACTCTGCCGGAAACTGGCTAAAATTCCTAAAGAAACATCTGAAATGGTCGGTGATGATGGGGGCACTCTTGGTTTTGACGGAAGTTTCGCCGCCTTTGAGCAAGGTGGCCTTTACATCAAAACGGAGGGCCTGGACGAGAGCCAGCCGGAAATTTTGCGCGCCGCCCTGTCACCAGATACTTTTCTCGAGAATGTCGCCATTTCCCGTTATCCCTATATGCCTGATTTTAAGGATACCAGTAAAACTGGTAATGGCAGAGCCGTTATAAGGCGGGAAAATCTGGAACTGGCGAGTAAAAGCTTAAGAGCTGACAGAATCGATTATGTATTCATATTGACAAGAAATCCTCTGACTAATGTCATATCCAAACTCACTCCCGAACAGGCTACCATGCAATTTATCTATGGCGAATCTATTGAAAGCACTGGCGGTGATCCTGATCAGGCCGGAAAATTCAAGCGGGTATTTTTCCTTGATCCGTTTATTGCGGGTGACCGCATGGAGCATGCCATGCTGTTTTACAACATTATAAAAAGGAATCGCATAAAGTGCTATCTGGCAAATACAGGAACTATCGGCGAAGATGAGAACGTATCATTAAGGCAGTCTCTGGCGTCTTACAGCGATATCCTGAGAGTTCAGCTTCGATTCAGCTCTGAACCGGATCACCTCGGTTACCGCTATCCCATAAAAAGCGATAGAGCCAACATGGACCTTATGACTTCCTATCCCAGGTTTCCGGACAAGGATATTTTGAAGAAAAAAGTGGAGGATTTCCTGAAGGGCCGCCAGACCTATTTACAAGAATTTGAGGCAAAATGGGGGCCGATTCCCGAGAATATCAGGGAGTCGTTACCTTATCGTCACGATCAAATCGATTTTACCTACCTGGAGAAAGAGTATCTGGGAAATATCGAGTAGTTGAAAATAACTGGTAACTGAAAGGTTGGACCATGAGAATTAAAATAGCAGTTTTGACAGGCGGGGGAGATTGCGCCGGTCTTAACGGAGTGGTCAAATGGGTAACAAAAACCGCTCTCGATCGCCGGCTTGCCGCTAAACGTTCTGTAACATTCGATGTTGTGGGAATCATGGATGGATGGCGGGGGCTAATAGAGGTTAATCCCGACGATCCGGAAAGTTGCGCACGCCATCTCAAGCATCTCGATGAGAATGTTGTGCGGACGTGGGACCGGTATGGGGGAACGTATCTTGGAACATCGCGGACAAATCCCTTCAACCCGGAGAATGATCGCTCGGAAAAACTAATTGAAAACGTGAAGAAACTTGGGATTGATGTGATCGTTGCGATTGGCGGTGATGATACCATGGGCGTTGCCTACAAATTGCACATTAAGGGTATCAAAACTGTTGGCGTTCCTAAAACCATTGATAATGATCTTTTTGGAACAGATTATTCTCTCGGCTATGACACGGCTATAAACGTCATCACGGAAGAAATCGATCGTCTAAGGACGACCGCGGGTTCTCACAGCCGTATTTTTGTCGTGGAGACTATGGGAAGACATGCAGGCTGGCTTGCCCTTCACGGGGGTGAGTGCAGCGGCGCTTATATTATCCTGATTCCTGAATATCCTTTTGATATAAATTGTGTCTGTGAACTGCTTCAGGAACGGAAAGGAATGGAGATCCGTTACAGTATAGTCGTTGTATCAGAAGGAGCTATGCCGAAGGGGGGAAAAGAAATTGTCAAAGACAGCAGAATCGATGATTTCGGTAATTTGTCCCTTGGCGGAATCGCAAGTTATGTGGCTGATGCAATAGAGGAGAAAACAGGTTTTGAAACACGCCATATCATTTTAAGTCACTTGCAAAGAGGGGGCTCTCCCTCAGCGCGTGATCGATTAATGGCGAGATGGTTCGGCATTGCGGCAGTTGATATGATTATCAATGAAGATTTTGGCCGTATGGCGAGCTTCGTGCGGGGAGAAATTACCAGCATTCCTCTTAAAGAAGTTATCAAAAAGCTGAAGATTGTCGATATCGACAAATATTATGATACGGAAAGATACAACGGACGCAGATCTGTTCTTTAAAACAAAAAAACAATGGGAAAAGGAGATAAAAGCATGGACAACGAGATTGGGAGTCCCGAAGATCTTAATCAGGAAGGTTTGGCGCGGTATGTTCTGGACATGTTTCACAGGACTATAGTTCATTATACCATGTGGTTTCTTGAAGTGGAGCATCAGCTGGGGATGAAGAAAGCTCTGGATATTATGAAGAAGGCACACAGTGATAGTTACAGCGTACAAATGAACAGGCTGGCCAGGGCCTTTGGTTTTGAGATGGTGGATGGAGTGCCAAAACAATTACTGAATATGTCGAAAGAAAAACTCCTGAAACTAACAACCGATCTTGGTGTGAACTGGTTAGCTAATGACGGGATCTGGTTTCAGTCTGTCGAGTTTTCCCGCGGCATGTATGACGCAAAGCGTTGCAATGATTCCACATGGACCCGTTTTTCTCCTTTTGAGGCATGGTCAATCAAACAATTGCTGGGCCTTGGAGAACATCCGGGGTTGGAAGGATTAAAAAAGGCGCTGAGATTTCGGATGTATGCACGGATCAATGTTCAATCCATTATCGACGAGGACGAAAATACTGTTGTATTTCAGATGAACGATTGTCGTGTCCAGTCAGCAAGAAAACGGAAGGGCCTTGACGACTATCCATGCAAGTCTGCGGGCATCGTTGAATACAGTTATTTTGCTGAAAGTATCGATTCAAGAATTACAACCGAATGTATTGCTTGTCCTCCCGATGAACATCCGGAGGAATGGTTTTGTGCATGGCGTTTCAGGCTGAGGGAATAGTAAAGAGGGCGGGTTTTGCTCCCGGAGGGAACCACGAATGCAGGAAGGATTGAATTTGGAAGAGCCATTGTTGATGAATCTGGAAAATACCGTTTATCTTAAAGATAACAAGTTGGTCATGGTTGACCGGCGTAAACTTCCCGGCGAGATAGCGCCGGTTACGTGCAGCAATTACGAGGATGTGGCCCGGGCTATAGAAGATATGGTAGTGCAGGGCGCTGGGGATATTGCCATAGCTGCCGGTTTCGGCCTTTACCTTGCGGCTGTGGATTTGGAAGAGAGTAATAGTGATTTTAACATGGGCAAACTGGAGAATGCAGTGACACGCCTTTGTGCCACACGTCCGACGGGCTTTCATCTGGTTGCTCTGCTGGATAAAGCCATGAAAAAGGTGAGAGGAGACAAACGTCCGGCCTCTGTTGTAATTCACGAAGTTCTCGAGGATGTGCTTTTAAGACAGAGGGGTATGTCTCAGGCTACGGGCAGGCATGCTGAACCGCTTCTTAATTCAGGCGACACAATCCTGACACACTGTTTCGCTGGTCCGGGTCTGCTCTATATGCTTAAATATGCTAAGGAAAACGGTAAAGAAATCCGGGTGATCTGCACAGAAACCAGACCCTATTTGCAGGGGGCAAGACTCACCGCTTGGTCCGTGAGCCAGCTTGGCCTGGAAACAATTCTTATTACAGATAATATGCCGGCTCATTTCATGTCGCGGGGGGTAATTGATAAAGTCTTCACAGCCGCGGACCGCATTGCCATGGATGGAACTGTGGCCAATAAAATAGGAACATTACAACTCGCGATCCTGGCTAAGTACTACAATATCCCATTTTATATTCTTGGATATGGCGGGCCTGACAAACGCACACTGAACGGTGCGGATATTCCTGTTGAAGAGAGAAATCCACAAGAAGTTCTTGAATTCCGCGGTATTCCTGTCAGCGGTCCTGATGTGAAAGCATTTTATCCCGCATTTGATCTGACACCGGGCAATCTTGTTACAGGAGTGATAACGGAAACAGGCGTGCAAATGAGCGAATGAAGCTTAAAGCGGCAAAGCCGCAAAATTATCAGGGATCAGGTGTCGGGACTTCGGTGAGCCTTCGGCGTGAGCTCAGTCGAACGCTCAGTCGAACCGGATCAGCAAAAGACAACGGTCACCCATTGGGCTTTTGGCACGATGAGACATGTTGTAAAAACACCGCAGATCCCTGACCCCTAACACCAACATCTACGCAAAAAACTCCTGTCTGCGTGCCTGCCTGTCTGCCGTGCAGGCGGCACAGGCAGGCGCAGACAGGCAACGCACAGGCAGGCAATTGTTGTGGATAAAAACTCTAAAGTTCAAGGGCGGGAGGTTGAAAGATTGCTCTCAAACAGACGGAAAGGATGGAAAGATGAAAACCAGAATTAAAATGCCTATGCCATTTCACGGTAATTATATTGTCTCGATTATTACCGGGGAAACGGAAGATCGGGCACGTTGCCAGAGATTGTTTATCCGTGAACTCAGCGAAGAAACCAGAAAAGAACATTATAAAGGTGTAGATGAAAAAGATGTTCCTACTCACCAGGTTTCATTTCACGACTTTGGTTGCCGCCGTATCGTTGAAGGCAAATTAAAAGAAAACGAGGAGAACATAGTCAGCTTTGAAACACATGGTAAAACATACAGATTTTCGCCTCTATTGCCGAAACATCAGTGAGTCTGTTGATTATTTCGCTCAATCTCTGTGTTATGCCCGCTGTTATTTTTTTTCGCCTTGTGATAAAAATCCTTGACATTAAGCAATTAATTAGATTATAAGAAAACTCTTAGATGAATCAAACATATAACAATGTCGTCACTCTGATTTTGTTTGGTAGATAATAATGTATCAAGTTAAGCTAAGCTCAACAATGGAAGATTATCTGGAAACTGTTCTTACCGTGGAGAAGAGCAAGAAGTTTGTCCGGGTTAAAGACATAGCCCTGAAAATGAACGTAAAACTTCCGACTGTTACGAGCATGTTGAATAACCTTGCCGAGAAGGGTTTGGTCAATCATGAAAAATATGAATATGTCGAATTGACAAAAAAGGGTAAGCGTATTGCGAGGGATGTTTACCGCCGGCATGTCATATTTCGTGATTTTCTGACAGGTATATTAAATATAGATGCAAAAACGGCTGAAGAAGATGCCTGTAGAATGGAACATGTTGTCAGCCCGGTCACGCTTGAGAGATTTGTGAAGTTTATGGAATTTGTTGAGACCTGTCCGAGGGGTGGTTCTGACTGGCTGCTCAATTTTGATCAATATCGAAAGCATGGCCGTGATGATAACAAATGCCTGGAACGAATGAAGCATTTTGAAAAAAAATATGGCGCGGAAATGAAAGAATTAGAAAATAGAATAAAATAATTTTTTTGCAGATTAAGTTTGGTTTGTCTAATCTTATATTGTAGCACGAATATTATTTGAGGTAACAAAGATATTGAGACCTTTGCAGAATGTTCAATTTTGTTCAAGTTTAAGGAAGGCGAAGATTTTAACCACAGGAATATATTGGATATTTCGAGGATTAAA
>JAGGSD010000028.1 GCA_021159265.1 Syntrophobacterales bacterium
TCTTTAATGCTGCCTTTGTCCTTAACCCTGAACGCTGAACCATGAACCTGTGAACGCTTACCTTATTTTTTGCAGAAATATTTTTTCACGATTCCTTCTGCAGCGATTATTCCCGAGACGGCCGCTCCCACAATTCCGCGACTTTTCCCCGTGCCATCGCCAGCCACAAAGACACCTTCGATATTTGTTTCGAGATGCCGGTCAGTTGGGAAATGGGTGTCAAAAAATTTAATTTCCGGTGCATATAACAAAGTGGATGGGTGAAGAATACCGGGCACAATCTTGTCAAGAGTTTTTAGAGATTCCCATAGATTATCTACTATGCGTGCAGGGAGACCGAGCGTAATGTCTCCCGGCGTCGCGTTATAAGTGGCTCTGCAAAGGTCGAAGTGGCGGGTTTTGCTGGTAAATGTTGACTTGGAGCTTCTTTTCCCCTCCCTGAAATCCCCGATTCTCTGAACAATAGGTCTGCCGCCACCCAGCAGGAAAAACTGTCTGGCAATCATCCGGCCGAATTCAGTAGTGTCAGAAAAGGGTTGTGTCAGAGAGACTGTATTTATCAACGCAAAATTTGTATTTTCTGTCTTGCGATCGAAGAGGGCATCCCCGTTGATTAGTTTAAATTTGTCGTAATTTTCAATCCTTACCCTGCCGCCCGGATTGGTACAAAATGTTCTTACCCTGTCGTCGTGGCGTTTTGTATGAAAAATAAACTTGGGGTCATATACAACATCGGTTATTGAGTCATAGAATTTTCTGTTCAGTTCTACACGGATACCCACATCAATGGGTCCAAAATTATTATTAACACCTATTTTCCGGGAAGTGTCTCTAAACCAGTATGCGCCGCTACGCCCTGGGGAAGCAAGAACTGTTTTTCCAAAATACTCTTTCTTTTTTTTATCTTTACGACATACAAGACAAAATCTTCCATTCTTCCTCCCAACAGTGATAACCTCCGTGGCGAGGAAAAAGGTGGTGTGACTGAGCTGGTCACGCAGATAATCAACGAATTGCCTGCCATTATCAGTTCCGTAGTGCCACTGTTCAGGTGCAATAAACTCTACATTGTGTTCCCCGGCAATTTTTCCCCACGCGTCGATTTTTTCATTATTTTCAATAAAAGTAACCTGCTGGCACAGGGGAAATTTAATAAAGACCTTCTTCACTTCCTGCATCAAACGCTGGGCTTCTTTTCTGTCAATCTGGAGTTCATCAAGGTCAACCCCAACCCGGTAATCAAAATTCAGCTTGCCATCGTTCAACAAGCCGCCTGCTGAATATTGATTCCGGTCGAAGATCGCAATCCTGTCAACACCCAGACGCTCGAGCCACATAGCTGCGAACAGGCCGGCCGGGCCGGAACCTATAATCAATACATTAAAGTCACTCATATATCTTTTCCCTATCCTGATTATCGAAGCTCAGGGGACATTTATTGAATTGCCATAACCTTTCGGAACAAAGGTACCATATGAGTCTGATAAATTGAATCCCAGACATAATTTTTGATAACATTCCGGTACATGTTGTGCGTTGGGATTGTTGCAAGAAAGCGCAATATCCTGTCGGCAATCCGGTCAGGGCTATCGGTAAGTGAAAAAGTACATATATGGTTTCGTCCGATCTCCCGAAATGGAGGAATCTCGGAACAGGCTATGGGAAGTTTGACAGCCCCGGCCTCAAGAAGCGGAAGACCGAATCCCTCCGACGAACTTGGCATAAACAGAATATCCGCGATAAAGTATAAGTCTCTGATAAATGAGCGATTTGGAATGATTTCTTCCCCGTTCTTTGTGCGATACTCTGCAATGAAAATCGCTTCATCGGCAATGTCAAGATCCCTGGCTATTTCCTTCAATCTGCGGTAGTATTTGACGTCCCTCTGTTCATGCGGGTCATATGCGCCCGTGATAAGATAGCGGACATCAACTCCCATTCTTTTCATCGCCCCGGCTACTTTCAGGCCGAGTTCTACATTCTTCCGGGGAATCAGACGGGAAGGCTGGACAATGATGAGATCTGCTTCATAAAGTTTCTGCTCATGAATAATTTTTTGTGAATCTGGATCAATCTGAAAAAAACCGGCTGGATCGACACCGTCGGGAATGACCAGTATCGTTTCATTAATCTTGTAAAGCTCTTGAAACTGCTTACATCGGAATTTCGAAATACAAACATAATGGATAAAAGGAATTTTTTCTTTAAGAATGTCCCATGGCTCTGAGTGGTACATATCGGGACAGTCAGGATAAAAATAGATGGAATCGTGGTTCCAGCTTATTATCTTTATCCGACGGCTATTTGAGAGTTTCTTGACGGCATATGTAAGCGGGAGATTATAAGGCATCGTCATAACATTATGGACAATAAGAATATCATACGAATCAACTTCTTTTTTCAGATGCTCGTATATGACATCACCTACATACTTAAAACGATCAGCTCTTCCCACCTTCAGCTCTTTCAACGCGAGATCTACATTGGGGTTAAGAGAAGAGAAGATGGGGTCTATAGTTGTGGGAAATTTCCTTGAAAGCGACTCCCCCTTTCCGGAAATGATCTTAACCTTATGTCCCTGACGGTGCAACAGTAAGGCCTGCTGTTTCATTACTTCCTCAACACCCCCGACAACAGGCGGAGACGAATAGTGAAGAAGGGCAATCTTCGATTTTTTCATTTCACCTAAAACCTTTCAATGATCTCGGAAAGAATCCTTTCAAGCCTCTCGTATGAGAAATGCCTTCTGGCTATCTGATAATTTTTATCGACCATTTGTTCCCTTTGAAAATTGTCCGAAAGAAGAGTCTTGACACTATTAATTGTTTTCCCGGTGACGAATCCGTCGAGGAGAAGAAGGTCGAAACCTTTAGGCTCAATATCAGAAATAAAGATTGTATATCGATTAACCACTATCGGCTTTTTATAATATATCGCTTCAAGGAACGCATTGCCGAAACCCTCATATGCTGAAGGATAAGATACCAGGTCCGCAGCCTGATACATGTCTCCGATCGTATATTTATTTTCCGAGAAGTCACCTTCATAATAGTCCGGAACTATCAGATGATCAAGGGACAATATTTTAACATTCATGAGCGAGGCATATTCATTTATCCTTTTATAATACTCAGATCCCTCGTCTCCTGATGCGTGTGAAATAATAAGAAACGGGCGCGGCAGTTTGAGCCGGCTTACCAGTTCAACGGAACGCTCGATAGCCTTTCTCTGCACGACCCTGGTAGGCTGAAGAATAAAAATATCATCGTCCCCCAGTCCCACTTTGCTCCTCAAACTTTTCAGTATTTCAGGATGGGACATTTGCGGCGGGAAGGCATAATTGTATACATTGGGAACAACAGTATTAGATACGCCAACGCGATAGGACAATGCCTGGGATGCAATGGAATTGAGAACAACATGCTGGATAGATGGGAGATTCGGGGGAAAGGCCTTTTGCAGATAATCGCCAACAGCATTAATCAGGAATCGATCTCTCTCCCAGTAAAAATCATGATGATGCGCGATCGTCGGAATGCTTGTCTCTGCGATATATTCCGTGATAGCAAGCCCCAGGGGGATATTCATCGGGATGGTAAGGGCATTTTCAGGAATAATCAAATCGATATCAAAGCGCCTGATAAAATCATCAATGGAATATTTCAGCTTGTCTTTTATCTTGCGCACAAGGTCCGAAATTTCCTTCGGACGTGTTGTTTTTCCGAAACCGTGCGCATTGATTTTTTCTACGTCGGGATTTTTGAAATGGGCCAGATCGACCTGATAACTTTTATCGCCGGGCCGGTCAATTTCTCCGGCAAAAAAGAAACATGAATAGCCATTCCTCTCCAGCACATCAGTCCACTTTCTAATTTCCAGACTCACACCATCCGTGCCGGCTATACGCGTTGAGATGATGCCGATATTACTGATTTTTCTTTCCATTGTTTGACCTCCTTAGTCCGGTTCTGTTGCGCCGCAGGTTCCAGGTTTGTCATCCACAATTTCCTGAACGGTCAGGTTCTCTCTGGTATTTAGATTCAAGATGTTTATTTGTCAATCTTTCTTCACCCGTTTTTCTCTATCTAAGTTTTCATCCTGTCTCCTTTCCTCTACTGTCGCGGCAAGCTCGCAATGACGCGCAAGCCTTCGTCATTGCGAGGACGAAGGCCGTGGCAATCTCTTGGATTATGCAAGTTAGCTCCTGGCAGCAGGAGATTGCTTTGCTTCGGTCGCAATGACACTCGGGACTCGACACGACACTGCCCCTTTCCCCCAAAAACCTTCCCCACTGGAAGGTTTTTTTATTTCCGTCTTAATAAGCAATTTATTTTATCAAGATATTGTATTTAAGCTTGACATTAGCCACAAGATATTGTAGGAAAACACAAAATGTGCCTTAATATCTGATACATGGCGGGCTGATTAAACAGTTTATCAAACAAACCATTCCATAATTGAATATTTGACGACACGCTGCATATTTATGGCTGAGAAAGGAACAAGGGATGAATAGAAGAAATTTCTTGTTTACAAGCGCCTATTTAGTTGCGGGAAGTTTCTTTGGTATGAGCAGTTTTTCAAAGGTTTTTGCCTTCGAGAAACCAGGGAGGAGTTCATTTTCCCGGCCCCACATAGCGCTTGTTATAGATGATATCGGTTACAGTCTCTCCCGTGCAAAACAATTTCTCGATCTTGATATTCCAATTACCTTTTCCATTTTGCCACGGCTGACATATTCCCGTGTTCTGGCTTTCGAAATACATGATAGAGGACACGAGATCATGCTTCACCAGCCCATGGAACCTTATGATTCTTACCTTGATCCAGGACCCGGAGCTCTTTATGTGGGAGACAGGTCAAAAAAAATTTTTAACATCGTGGAAGACAATATTTCGGATGTACCTTTTGCCATAGGTGTTAACAATCACATGGGTTCACGATTCACGGGATACCGGAAAGAGGTAACTGAAACCCTCAGCGTTATCAAAAACAGCGGCCTCTTCTTTCTTGACAGCCGTACATCCAGCCACTCGAAGGCCTATGATATCGCAAGAACCCTCCATATGCCAACTGCCTATAGAAATATCTTCCTGGATAACTCCCGCCATGAACCCGCCATTCGTTATCAACTTTATAAGCTTGAAAGATATGCAAGGAAATATGGACATGCAATCGGAATCGGCCATCCATTCCCGGAAACAGTAAAGGCCATCGATCATTTTGCAAGGAATCTCAGGAATTCTGACGTTTCTTTAGTACATGTATCAAAAATCGTGACCTCCTGAAATGTCGATAATAATGAGAAATAATCCACGCTACCTTGCAGTTTACATCTTGAATCGGGTAGACCGGAACGGCGCATACGCAGAACCTCTGTTAAACGCATACCTTTCCAGAAATAAACTTACTAAGGTACATGATAGAAAGCTTCTCACCCAGGTTGTTTACGGAACTCTCCGTATGAGAAATCACTTAGACTGGATTATTCAATATTTTTATAAGGGAAAACCGGCGTCCCTGGAAACAGGATTAAGAAATATCCTGAGAACGGCTCTCTTCCAGATCATATTTACAGACAGGATACCTTCTTTTGCCGCAGTAGATGAGGCGGTACAGATAACGAAAAAACTATATCCAGGCCGTTCCGGTCTGGTCAATGGAGTCCTCAGAAATGCCATAAGGAAAATGGAAGAAATTGAATATCCCGATATGGAAAAAGATTTCTCCCTTTATGTTTCTATCGTCCATTCACACCCTTTATGGCTTGTAAAGCGATGGATGAAACGATTTGGCGCTGAAGAAACATTAAGATTGTGTAAAAGCAATAATGAAACACCCCCTCTTGCAATAAGGACAAATACATTTAGAACAAACAGGGACAAGGTTCTGCGAGAACTCCTTAATGACGGCTGTAAGGCAGAATCCTCAAGACTTTCTACCCATGGAATAATCCTTACAAGCCCTCTCACCCCTGTCAGAGAAATGCCCCAATATAAAAATGGACATATACAGGTACAGGATGAGGCGTCTCAGTTGATATCGTTTCTTGTAAACCCTGATCCCGGAGAGAAGATCCTGGATACCTGTGCCGGCATCGGCGTCAAGACAAGCCACATGGCCGAGTTAATGAAGAACAGGGGGGAAATAACAGCACTTGACATCAATAAAAATAAAAGCGAAACCATACAAAGATTGTCTAGCAGGCTGGGCATAACCATAATTAAGCCACAAGTGGCTGACGCAACGAAAGATATGGGGGAAAACTACCACGGAAAGTTCGATAGAGTTCTCGTAGATGCACCTTGTTCCGGCATGGGCACCCTGAGAAGAAATCCCGAAATCAAATGGCGTATCCAGGAAAAGGATTTACAAAGTTTTCCCATTCTTCAGAAAAAGATACTAAACCGTTCAGCCGGTTACCCCAAAAGGGGAGGAATGATAATTTACGCCACCTGTACCATCGAAGCCGAAGAAAATGAAGAAGTTGTAAAAGATTTTTTGGCGAATCACCCTGATTATGAGCGTATAAATCCCCCTGAAATCATAAATCCCGACTTGATAGACAACAGCGGGTTTTTCAGAACATATCCGCACCGTCACGGAACAGACGGCTTTTTCGGGGCAGTGTTTTTAAGAAGTTAACCACAAAGAAAGGAGGTAATAAACTTATGGAATCCACAAATCTGTACTTTAACCGTATTATCCGCGCGGCCAAGCTGGATGCTAACCTATATGAGGAGGTTGAGGCTGATAAAGGTGCATTGGGACAGGCAGCGGGAGTTGTCGTTCTTTCCAGTATTGCAGCCGGGATCGGAGCTGCTACAACGGCAGGATTTAATGGAATTTTGCTGGGGACACTTATGGCTCTTATCGGATGGTGTGTCTGGGCTTACATTGCTTATCTTGTTGGCACGAAAATCCTTCCTGAACCACAGACCAGAGCCGATTATGGTGAACTGCTGAGAACTATCGGTTTTTCCAGTTCTCCCGGGCTGATTAGAGTGTTGGGTATTATTCCGGGACTCTTGTGGGCTGTTTCCATGATTGCTTCAATCTGGATGATGGCAGCGATGGTTATTGCCATAAGACAGGCCCTTGATTATAAAAGTACGTTCCGTGCGGTTGGAGTATGCATTATAGGATGGATCATTCAACTTCTATTCATAATATTGTTGTTTGCTATTTTCGGAAGTCCCGGGCAGCCCGCCTGATGGAT
>JAGGSD010000353.1 GCA_021159265.1 Syntrophobacterales bacterium
TTTCGTACTTTCGTGTTTTCGTGATAAAAATATATCTTGTTTGGTTCCGGCTTGTTCGGGTTAGGAAAAGAAGGATAGATATGCTCGAAAGAATAAGAATATTTTCAGGAAATGCCAATAAAGGTCTTACAGAGAAAATTTGTGAAAGATTGGGTGTGAGACTTGGGAAAGCAGAGGTGTCAACCTTTAGTGATGGAGAAACAATGGTTGAGATCGATGAAAATGTAAGAGGAATGGATACATTCGTTTTCCAGTCCACCTGTCCTCCTGTAAATATCAGTTTGATGGAACTGCTCATTATGATAGATGCTTTAAAGAGAGCGTCTGCAGATAGAATTACTGCAGTCATGCCTTATTATGGTTATGCAAGGCAGGACAGAAAAGTTGCGCCGCGGGCGCCTATCACTGCGAAGCTGGTCGCTGATATTCTCACTGCGGCGGGCGCTACCCGTGTACTTTCCGTGGATCTCCATGCCGGGCAAATACAAGGATTTTTCAATATTCCTGTCGATAATCTTTATGCGGCGCCCATACTCATCGAATATATCAAAGGTCTTTACAACAATGATGATCTTATCATTGTATCCCCTGATACTGGTGGTGTTGCAAGGGCAAGGGCTTTTGCAAAGAGGCTTGAAACATCCCTGGCAATTGTTGACAAGAGAAGAGATACACCTAATGAATCACAGGTCATGAATATCATTGGAAATGTAAAAGGTAAAAGAGCTGTTATAGTCGACGATATGATTGATACGGCAGGAACAATGGTTCAAGCGGCAAGCGCACTTAGAGAGGAAGGCGCAGTCGAAGTTTCTGCGTGTTGCACTCACGCTGTACTTTCCGGGCCTGCTATTGACAGGATAAAAAGTTCAGATCTCAAAGAAGTTATAGTAACCGATACGGTTCAGCTTAATGAGAAAGCTCAGTCCTGCAAACGAATAACTGTCCTTTCTATAGCGAACCTGCTAAGTGAAGCAGTAAAGAGGATTTATTATAACGAGTCTGTAAGTTCACTTTTTATTTAGGAGAAGTAAATGGAAACAATAACATTAGATGCCCAGATTCGAAAAGAGTCCAAAAAGGGACCTTCAAGGCGGTTAAGGGCGGAAGGACTGACGCCGGCAATTTTTTATGGTCCCCATACAGAGCCTGTTATGCTTTCGGTAAAATCGTTTGATTTAAAAAAGGTAGTAGAAAAGGGAAGAAAAGAAAGCGTTTTTGTTAAGCTTGACATAGCGGATGGTGAGAAAAAAACGGAAAAACTATCTATTTTAAAGGATGTACAGATCAATACACTTAAAAAGAGCGTTGATCACGCCGATTTCTACGAGATCAGGATGGACAGGGAACTTACTATTGATGTGCCTATCTCCCTTACCGGTGAAGCCCCTGGCGTAGAAGATGGCGGCGAATTGAGCACATTGAAAAGAGAATTAAAGATATCAGGGCTTCCCTCCATCCTCCCAGAAATAGTTGAGGTCGATATCAGCAATCTCGGAATAGGTGATTCTGTCAAGGTCGGAGATGTTCGTCTCGCAGATGGTGTGAACATCCTTGATGCTGATGATGTGGTTATTGCAAGTGTGGCAATTGCCAGAGCGGCTATACTTGAAGCTGAGGTAGAGGAAGAAGCAGAAGCAGAAGAAGTTCCCGAAGGTGTTGATGAAATATCTGAGGGCGAAAAAGATAACACAGAGATCGGGCGAAAAGATCATTAATCAGCGAAATCATAAATGCCATAATCTGGAGTAAAGACTTAAGTGAGGCTGATTGCCGGATTGGGAAATCCGGGGAACAGATATTCTCTCTGCAGACACAACATGGGTTTTCTTGTCCTGGAAGCCCTGGCCCAGAGAGAAAATATCAATATAAACAGGAATAAATTTGATTCCTGTTTTGGCAAGGGAGTTATTTCGGGAGTTCCCGTTGTTGTGGCTAAGCCGCAAACCTTTATGAATCTGAGTGGCATTTCTGTTGGTAAACTGGCCCATTTTTTTAAAGTGGATATTGAAGATGTAATTGTCATTCATGATGATTTGGATCTCCCCTTTAATGAAATCCGAGTCAAGGCAGGTGGTGGTGACGGAGGACATAAGGGGTTAAGTTCTGTTATAGATCATCTTGGTGGATCGGAATTTGTCAGAGTTCGTTTAGGCATTGGTAAGCCGGTCCAAAAAGAGATGATTGAAAAATATGTACTTGAGCGTTTTTCTGAGGAGGAGGTGAAAGAAATGCCCCATATTACAGCGAGGGCCTGTGATGCAGTGGTTGAGGTTCTTTCATCAGGTCCCCAGGTGGCTATGAACAAATTTAATGTAAGGGTGAAAAAAAACTCAAGCAAGAAGGAGGTATAATTACAGGTTATGGAATTTTTAGTAAATTATGCGTGGTTGTGGGGCGTCATAGGACTGGTGTTGGCGTTCATAATTTATAAATATGTGATGACCTTTTCTCCGGGTGATGAAGTCATGGTGGAAATCATGGAAAGGATACATGCCGGAGCAATGGTTTTTTTGAAGAGGGAATATAAGATCATAGCGATTTTTGTCGTGATAGTTTTCCTTATTCTTTTCTTTTCCTTAGAAAACAGGATGTCATCCGTAGCATTTTTGTCAGGCGCTGTAGGTTCATTACTGGCTGGAGTCTTCGGCATGCAAGCCGCAACACTTTCCAATGCCAGGACGGCTGAAGCTGCCAAATCCCATGGTCAGGGCAGGGCTCTGACAGTAGCTTTCTTCGGCGGATCGGTTATGGGTCTTTCTGTTGCCTCTCTCGGATTACTCGGGCTTGGCATATTCTTCTATTTCTTCTCACATAAAGATCCTGTCGTAATCAATGGTTTTGCCATGGGCGCTTCTTCGATTGCCCTCTTTGCCCGTGTCGGTGGCGGTATATTTACCAAGACTGCTGATGTGGGATCCGACCTCGTCGGTAAACTCGAGGCCGGGATCCCTGAAGATGATCCGAGAAACCCCGGTGTTACCGCAGATAACGTGGGGGACAACGTTGGTGATATCGCCGGTATGGGCGCAGACCTTTATGAATCCTATTGTGGTTCCGTTATCGCAGCAATTGCCATTGGATCTACTATGGGTCTTGGCATTGAAGGAATGTCAATGAAGTGGATGATGCTGCCCATGCTTTTCATTATTGTCGGTCTCTTTGCATCGGTAATCGGAATAGGCATATTTAATTTTCTCAAGAATATGAAACCTCAGTCGGCGCTGAGTAATTCCCTTTATATTGCGGGAGTGCTCTTTATCATAGCCTCATACTTCGTGGTTCGATATACAACTGCCGGGATGTCTGCCGAGTATCTGAAGAGCCTGGGAATGATCGGCCCTCTCGGACCCTTCTGGGCCGTTCTTTTTGGTATTGTTTGTGGTATGCTGATTGGAGCCATTACAGAGTATTACACTGCCCGCAAACCTATCAGGAAAATAGCTGCGGCCTCACAAACAGGCGCCGCAACAACTATTATAAGTGGTTTTGCCACTGGTCTTGAAAGTGTGGCCGCTCCCGTTTTCTTTATCGCTTTAGCGATCTGGTTATCCTATCTTACCTGTGGCCTTTACGGTATTGCCATTGCCGGTGTAGGAATGCTGGGTACCGTGGGAATGACCATGTCGGTGGACAGTTATGGGCCAATTGCCGATAATGCAGGCGGTATTGCTGAGCAGGCGCACATGCCACCCCATGTCAGGGAAATTACAGACGGTCTCGACGCTGTTGGAAATACAACGGCGGCAATTGGAAAGGGTTTCGCCATCGGTTCGGCGGCGCTCACAGCGTTAGCTATGTTTGCGGCTTATACCGCAACAGTTAGAACCTTCCCCGGCTTTGAGAATTTTGCACTCGATCTTACGGAGGCGCATGTTATAACAGGTGTGTTCCTCGGCGGATTGATTCCCTGTCTTCTGGCTGCTCTGACGATGACAGCCGTTGGAGAAGCAGCATTTGATATGATAAATGAGATAAGAAGACAATTCAGGGAGATTCCCGGAATTATGGAAGGCACGACACCTCCAGATACCAATGCGTGTGTGGATATTGCCACAACAGCAGCGCTGAAGAGAATGATTTTACCAGGTGTTTCCGCTGTCGTGGCGCCGATTCTGGTTGGCACACTCATTGGTCCACAGGCCCTTGGAGGATTCCTTGCGGGCGCAACACTGACAGGTGTTGTCCTTGGTCTTTTGATGGCAAATGCCGGAGGCGCATGGGATAATGCAAAGAAATATATCGAACAGGGCAATTTTGGTGGTAAAGGTTCTGATGCTCATAAGGCAAGCGTCATTGGTGACACCGTAGGCGATCCATTCAAGGATACATCCGGTCCATCTATGAATATCTTGATTAAATTAATGTCCGTTGTATCACTTGTTACGGCTCCTGCTATTGTGGCTGTCTACAGGATGATTTATGGCGGGTAAAGAAAAGAAATAAAATTATTCAAAAAAGGGAGTGGATTTCATTCACCCCCTTTTTTCTTTCCAGACATAGAACGGGGAGATTCTATTCACACACTCAATCTTCCCGGGAATTCATGGAAAAGATTAAGAACCGAATAACTCAACTGACTAAGAGTAATATGACACCACTACCGATAGAAACCGCAGTAAGAAGTGTCAATCTCTTATTACAGGGATGGGTGGGGTGAACTATTTTCACTATGAAAATAGCAGCGGTTCATTTGGAAACGTCAAATGGCATGTTAAGAAAGGGTTTGAACGCACCTTCGGAAACGGTATAAGATTCGGTGCGGGATGGAAGGGTATAAAAGACTTCCGGCAGCAAGGCTATAATAATGAGTATGGCCTTCATAAAGTGCCGATCACGGCGAGATGGTTGTGCCAGCGCATGCCTTGCGATGAATAACATCGGAAAGCCGTATGCGAGAGAACCGCACGTACGGTTTGATGAGGGCGTGCAAACCGGGTGGTTTGTTCTCTACTCTACCCTGCTGTCGTGTCAAGTTTCGAGTGTCATTGCGAGCGAAGCAATCTCCTGCTGCTATGAGCTAACTTGGCATAATCCAAGAGATTGCCACGGCCTTCGGCCTCGCAATGACAAAGGCTTGTGCGTCATTGCAAACTTGACATGACACTACCTTGTGTGCCTGAATCTCCTGTGATGGTTTGAACATGATCAACCGGAAACAGCGCGTGGGTGTTCCCGTATTCCCATGTAACAAGGGCCGGCATCTGTTGCTGCTTGTTGCCGGCCCTTGTTGCGCGATTCGTCAATCCAGCTACAGGAGTGCAATTGTTACTCTTTCTTTATAGCAATTTTCTTCCTGCTGGACTTTGCCTCAGCTATCTTTGGAAGGACAACATTAAGCACTCCATTTTTGAAAGTTGCCTCGGTCTTCTCTGTGTCTATCTCATCCGGAAGGGGTATGACACGCTGGAATGAGCCGTAGGACCTCTCCATGCGGTAATATTCCTTCCCCTTGTCCTCTTCCTCTTCCTCCTTCTCACCCTTTATGGTGAGGGCATCGCTTGTCAGCGATACATCAATGTCTTTCTCATCCATGCCCGGAAGCTCCGCCGAGACGCGCACCTCTTTATCATCTTCCGTCACGTTGATACTGG
Organism: Syntrophobacterales bacterium; assembly: GCA_021159265.1. Classification (GTDB taxonomy): domain Bacteria; phylum Desulfobacterota; class Syntrophia; order Syntrophales; family UBA6807; genus UBA3084. Next base: position 5,595 of record JAGGSD010000353.1, read on the forward strand.
GAGAAAATTTTTCAAACCGTTCTACACCGGCACCGAGTGGCGCCAATGAAAAATCACTGAAAAAATCATCGAATATGCGGTTCATCTCCCGCTGAAGTGAATAGAACGGATGTTCTTCTTCACGCCTTACCGGCAGACTTTTCTTACCAAAACTCCAAGGTACAAGATTTTTAATACCCATGATTTTTTCCTCCTTTCTATATCATTCGGCCCTTACTGGAATCTTCTTCGCCTTGGCAGGTTCCGCCTTGGGAAGCGTCAAACGTAAGACGCCATTTTTGACTGTTGCCTTGATTTTGTCCTTATCAACATCGTCTGAAATCGAGAAGGCACGTTGATAATCACCAACATCATACTCGGAATAAACGCAGCTGTATCCTTCATGCTGCTCCGGTTCAACCGTTCCCGTAATCGTCAGGACATCTTTTTCAAGTGTAATATTAACGGATTTCTCACACACACCCGGCATATCGGCGATCAGCACGGTGGTATCTTTTGCCTCAAATATATCTACGGGCGGCACGAAAACCCTTCTGTTTCTGGTTCGTTCAGCCTCCACCGGAGACTGTGCCTGCTGTTTTTCCATTGCCATAAGATCACCTCCTTACTCAGCCTTGATCAAAATCTTTTTAGGTTTATCCTCTTCTGCGCGCGGCAGTGTGATACGGAGAACCCCGTCATTGTATTTTGCGTCCACTTTCTCTGCCTCGACCTTGAAAGGCAGCTGAACGGTACGTGAAAACTTGCCGTAACCGCGCTCGCGACGATGGTACGTTTTATCCTCCCCCTGCTCTTGCCCGGGGCGAACACCACTGAGCGTGAGGGTGTCTCCGACTACGGAGATGTTTATCTCTTCAGGACTTAAACCCGGAACCTCGGTAGTAACGATCGCGTCGTCTCCGCTTGTCCAGATATTAATCGGAGGAAAATCACTAGCATGGAACCGGGTAACACCCGAAAACAAACGATCCATCTCCCTTCTTAAATGCTGGATCTCACGAAAAGGATCCGACCCTCTCCTGTACTCTTCTGTCCATAACATAAAAATTACCTCCTTTCTCCTGTTTTTGATCATTCCCATAGCCGGCTTATCCGGAATCTGATCAGGTTTTAACCTCTTTCAGACATAATTTATTCATGGAATCTGTCTTGTCAAGAGTGGTGGGGTAACTGCAAAGAAATACAGAGAAAATACAGGAAGGGGGTTAAGTCGCCATTTGACTTATGTATGATGGCATTCTTAATTGCTTCACATTGCTTTCGCAGTCGATGGTCTTTCTGAAGGCATTTTTTCATTCACCCCACAACCCTGCCGGCAGAAGAACTGTAGCCGCTGAGACTGAATTTGGCACTGATTACCAGTAAGCCGCCCTTTCCAAGCATACGAACCCAGATAGATCGCAATAAGTTAAACAGAGTCATACCCCCTTTGGGAGACCCAAGTGGTCATTTTTATTGACACAAGAGGATGACTTTTCTATACTCCTCCATGAAAAATGATCTCATAAATGACTCCGTTGATTTACGAGGATTGTCGTTCAAGATCAAGCCTGCCTGTGCGTTGCCTGTCTGCGTGCGGACACGCACAGGCAGGCACGCAGACAGGGCATGCGAAAAAAATAAC
>JAGGSD010000322.1 GCA_021159265.1 Syntrophobacterales bacterium
TAAAAGTTACTTTCCATTATAATGCCGCTAAACGGCATAATGGAGCTTTTTACGAGTGCATCTACCATGGTCACCCTTTAAAAATAGCTCCTGTACTTGCTGATGTGACCATTCGGGCATATCTTTCGAGGTAGCCCGTTTTGATGGAAGGCTCCTTAGGTTTAAATGCCTTTTTCCTCCGGGCCAGCTCTTTTTTGTCAACCTTCAGATCGATTTTTTTATTCGGGATATCAATCACGATGGTATCTCCCTCTTTTACAAGACCGATAGGACCACCTTCAGCCGCTTCCGGTGATATATGTCCGATAGCTGCCCCTCTCGTGCCACCGCTGAATCGACCGTCTGTTAAGAGAGCCACTGATTTGTCAAGGCCCATTCCTGCGATGGCAGATGTGGGTGAAAGCATTTCCCGCATTCCGGGACCCCCCTTTGGACCTTCGTAGCGGATTACAACGACATCCCCGGGGCGAATCTTACCCCCCAGAATAGCTTCGATAGAATCTTCTTCAGAATCAAAGACGCGGGCACGACCTTCGTTCACCATCATATCGGGAGATACTGCCGATTGTTTGACCACGCCACCGTCGGGAGCGAGGTTCCCTCTCAGTATGGCTATGCCGCCCTCTTTGCTGTAAGGATCTTCAACAGAGCGTATGACATCGCGGTTTTTGACCTTCACACCTTTTAAGTTGTCGCCCACCGTCTTTCCTGTAACAGTTAGAGAATCAAGATGAATAACGCCGAGCTTGCTGATTTCCTTTATTACGCTCTGGATTCCACCCGCCTCATCAAGGTCTTCGAGATGGTGAGGACCGGCGGGGCTGAGATAGCAGATATTTGCCGTTTTTTTGCTGATTTTGTTGAACAGTTCAAGATCAAGGGTTATTCCCGCTTCGTTGGCAATAGCGGGAATATGGAGTACCGTATTGGTGGAACAGCCGAGGGCCATATCCACGGCGATGGCATTTTTGAAGGCATCCAGTGTGGCAATGTCTCTCGGCCGTATGTCCTTTTTTACGAGATTCATGACCTGCATGCCCGCTTTTTTGGCCAGACGCCTGCGTGCGGCATGGATAGAAGGAATTGTCCCGTTCCCCGGCAAGCCAAGTCCGAGGGCTTCGGTTACACAGTTCATGGAATTTGCCGTAAACATCCCGGAGCATGAACCGGAGCCAGGGCAGGCATAATCTTCTAAACCCTTCAATGTCTTTTGTGTCATTTTGCCCGATTTTACTTCTCCTACACCTTCAAAGACACTGATCAGATCCACAGCTTTTCCATCGAAGGTACCGGCCAGCATGGGGCCTCCACTGACAACAATAGTCGGGATATTTAAGCGAAGAGCCGCCATAAGCATCCCCGGCACTATCTTATCGCAGTTAGTAACCATTAACAGCCCGTCAAAAGGATGGGCTGTTGCCATGATCTCGATGGAATCAGCGATGAGTTCCCTGCTTGCAAGAGAATATTTCATGCCCGCATGACCCATTGCAATGCCGTCACATACTCCGATTACAGGGAATGTTACCGGTGTGCCTCCTGCCATCCGGATACCCGCCTTTGCATCTTCCGTGATCACATCGAGGTGGACATGACCGGGAATAATCTCGTTGGCTGAATTTACCACACCGATCATAGGCCGTGAAAGTTCATCATCCGTATATCCCATAGCCTTATATAGCGATCTGTGAGGCGCTCGTTCCAGTCCCTTTTTCATCAAGTCACTTCGCATTAATGCCTCCTCATTTTGTAAGCGTTAAGGGGTCAGCATTCAGTCATCAGCAAGACAAAGAGAAACAGCGGTTTTGTTTTAGCTGAGAACTGACGGCCGATTGCTTTCCTTACTTTTTTCTTCGTTCCGGCCTGAGTGAGCGGAGCGCTGCTCCGGCCTGCCACATTTCCATATTTTTCATATCATCCAGTTCTTTGTTGAGTCTTTCCCTGTAGTCGGGGGAACTGTTTGCATTGAGTACAATCTGTGTTTCTTTACCGGTGGCAACGCTTTCATACAGCTCGTCAAAGACGGGCGCCACGGCATCGCGAAATCTACCCTTCCAGTCGAGGGCTCCCCGCTGGGCGGTGGTGCTGCAGTTTGCATACATCCAGTCCATGCCATTTTCTCCGACCAGGCCTATGAGACTCTGGGTCAGCTCTTCCACTGTTTCATTAAAGGCTTCACTGGGACTGTGGCCATTCTTTCTTAAAACGTTGTACTGGGCCTCCATGACACCGGCAAGACATCCCATGAGAACGCCCCGTTCTCCCGTAAGATCACTGTACACCTCATTCTGAAAAGTAGTGGGGAATAGGTATCCGGATCCAATGGCAATACCCAGAGCGATTGCCCTTTCCCTGGCTCGCCCCGTATAATCCTGGAAGACGGCCATGCTTGAGTTGATGCCGCTGCCCGCCAGGAAATTTGTACGGACCGTGCGTCCCGAGCCCTTGGGAGCGACCAGGATGACGTCTATATTATCCGGCGGGATAACACCGGTCAGATCTTTATACGTAATGGAAAAACCGTGGGAAAAATAGAGGGCATTTCCTTCCTTTAGATGGGGTTTAATCTTTGGCCACATATCTTTCTGCCCCGCATCCGAGAGGAGGTACTCGATAACGGTCCCACGTTCGGCTGCCTCTTCTACAGGGAAAAGGGTTTCACCAGGTACGAAACCGTCGGCAACGGCTTTATCCCAGGAAGCGCCTCCTTTACGCTGCCCGACAATAACTCTGATGCCATTATCTTTCATATTAAGGGCCTGACCCGGACCCTGGACGCCGTATCCGAGGACGGCTACCGTTTCGTCTTTCAGCGCTTCCCGGGCTTTTTCAAGTGAGAATTCTTCGGAAGTGATAACTTCTTCCATAACACCGCCAATCTCTATCTGTGCCATATTCCAACTCCTTTATGAAATTATGCCAGAATATCCCTGCTGTGCATGGGGATGAATGGCATCCTTATTATACCCTTTCCCCCGGAGGGAGAAGGAAGGGTGAGGAGGAAATCACTGTTTGTTTTGTGGGCTTACAGTGCTACGATTCCTGATCTGCTCATATCTTCTATCCCGAGGGGTTCAAAGTGTTTCAAAATCCTGTCAATGTCTTCCTCAGTTCCTGTCACTTCAATGACGCAGTAATCAGACTTTCTGGTGATTATCCTGCACTTGAGGTCCTCTATCACTTTTTCGACTTGGTTTTTATTCATTTCTGTGAGTTTAAGACGGATCAGCGCCATTTCCCTTTGACCGAATTTTGTCTCGCGCACATGAGAAACCTGACGCACGTCCACCAGTTTTTTTAACTGATTCTGAATTTTTGTAACAGTTGCTGAATTTCCTGACGTGACGATATTGATTTTTGTAATACCGGGGTCCATTGTGACATTTGCAGTGATACTCTCAATATTAAAGCCCTTTCCACTAAAGATACCGGCTACCCTGGCAAGTACATCAGGTTTGTTGTCCACGATAAGTTTGATAGTGTGTTTTCTTACTTCCATATTTGAATTTCCTTTCTCTACATAGATGACTCTGTTGATTTAAGGTCTTTTCGCCCAATCTCTGCGTTATGCTCAAAAAATAATCCTCGGAATATTAACTATATGCCTGCGGTTATTTTTTTCGCATGCCTTGATCTTGAACGAAAATCCTCATAAATCAACAGAGTCATCCATTTCACTCGTTAAAGAATTTTTCTCAAAAAAAATATGTCGGCAACTTTTGATGCACTCGTAAAAAGTCACAAAAACACTTTTTTGTCATTCTGAGCGATAGCGAAGAATCTGATATCATTGAGATTCTTTGTCGCTCCGCTCCTCAGAATGACGCGGTGTGGACTTTCAAGGAAGTCATTTTGATAAAAGTGGCTTAACACATTGTTATTATATGACATTACGTGAATTGTACCCATTTCAACAGAGGGTCTGATTTCCTTCTCATTACAATGCCGTAAAACGGCATAGCGGAGCTTTCAAGTAACTCGTTTGGGCGAATTTAATATAACTTGTTGATTTCACTGGACACTATCCAGATACACGGCCTGTTCGGGGAACAGGCCCTACAATATGTAGGGGCCGATGCCCCCATCGGCCTTAAACATGCTTTGTAAAAGTTACTTTCCATTATAATGCCGCTAAACGGCATAATGGAGCTTTTTATGAATTCCGCGGATGGTAACCGTTCACAGGTTCATGGTCCAGCGTTCAGGCAGCATTAAAGACCTGAAGTCCTCGTCAAAAATGTTCATTTTTGCAAATAATTGCCAATTTGGTTCCAGATTTTGTTTCAGGCCTGACGAAGCTGACGCTTTTCTCGTAAATACGTATCCCAAATGCAGTCCGGGGACAAGAATGGAACCTTGAACCCTTGAACGGTTACCAAATTAATTATTGATTCCAAACAGGAGGTATAAAAAATTGGCCAATTTTCAAAAACTTATGAAGCAGGCCCAGCAAATGCAGGAAAAAATGATGCGCGTTCAGGAAGGTCTGGCATCGCGAACAGTGGAGGCCACTTCTGGTGGAGGAATGGTAACCGCTGTAGTAAACGGAAAATTTGAACTTGTGTCCTTAAAAATCGAAAAAGAAGTCGTTGACCCAAAAGATATCGAAATGCTTCAGGATTTGATTGTGGCGGCAGTAAGCGAGGGAATCCGTAAAGCTCAGGAAATGTCGGCGGATGAAATGTCAAAGATTACAGGCGGACTCAATCTCAATATTCCCGGATTAACGTAGAGGTCTTTCCGATATGACAACAGGTTACGCGCTTCCGATTCGACGTCTCATTAAAGAGCTGAGCAATTTCCCCGGAGTTGGAGAAAAAACGGCAACAAGATTGGCGTTATTTATTCTGACCTCTCCTGAAAAAGATGCAGTCAGACTTGCTGAAAGCATTGTTGAAGTTAAAAGAAAAATTCATTTGTGTCCTGTATGTTTTAATCTGGCAGACCGTGAACTCTGTGATATTTGCAGAGATACTACAAGGAACAAAGAGATTATTTGTGTCGTTTCTGATCCGGATTCACTGGTGGCTGTGGAAGAGAGCGGGAGTTTCAATGGTACCTACCATGTGCTTCATGGATTGCTTTCACCTATTGACGGAATAGGTCCGGATAAACTGAGGCTGCAGGAATTATTAGACAGAATTTCAAAAGACGGGGTGAAAGAGGTTATATTAGCAACTAATCCAAGCGTTCAGGGGGAATCAACCGCGTTGCTCATTGCAAAACTCCTGAAAGGGAAAGATGTAAAAATTACGAGAATTGCTCTCGGAGTTCCCGTCGGGGGTGATCTCAGATACACGGATAAAATGACCATGGCAAAAGCCATTGACTTCCGCCGGAGCGTGTAGAATAATATCCATGACTCTGTTGATTTAAGGTCTTTTCGCTCAATCTCTGCGTTATGCTCAAAAAATAATCCTCGGAATATTAACTATATGCCTGCGGTCTTCGGCGAGCTCGCCGAAGGCTGAGCTCATGCCGAAGTCTCACCGAAGACCACAGGCGGCGCCTGCTGCTATTTTTTTTACTCTTTGTGCCTCTGTGCCTTTGCCGCTCTGTGCCTGCCTGAGTAGTTACGTTTGCAGTAGAGTTTCAGAATTATTTCAAAAAAAAACCGTTGTCTGAGTCGGCAACGGTTTCTCCATCTTAATTGACATATAATGATCAGACCATCACCAAGCCTCCTTATGTAAGGGGGTAATTATATTAATTATTATAATAACATTAGTGATGATATTTCTCATATTTTTCATATCGGTTCCTCAACAATTGAGGCACGTATAACAAGTCCTGCTCTTATTGTCAAGAAAAAATTGAACAACTCAATAGACATTAAATTTCATAAACTCTGCAAAAAGGAAAGTCTTCTAATGCGGCCAGGCCGCAAAGGCAGAAGGTCAAAGGCAGGAAGTGAAGATTCAAAGGTTGAATTTGTTTTTTTTGGTTTCGCCTGATTTAAAAATTAACGAATTCTTTCTTTGCGTTTATTACCTTGGACAGATATCGCCGGGTTTCATCACGGGGCAAATCCGTGTGCAGGGTTTCAAATACGGCAATCGGTTTAAGGCTGTTTATTCGCTTTGACGCTTTTTTTCTGTTGCGGTCAAAAGTTTTGAGGACGTTGCCGGCGCCGGTATTGTAAGCGGCGATAACACAATATTCCCGGGAGACGGGGTTTTGTATTTCCTTTAAATATTTGTCGTTCAGGAGATGCAGGTAGGCGGTGCCGTACTGAATATTGTTTTCAGGATTGAATAAAAATCTTTTGGAGGGCAGTCCCATTTTGTTGTTCAGGAATTCATGAACATCCCTGCCTGCTGTTGTGGGCACTATCTGCATGAGTCCGAAAGCCGGAGCGCTGCTCACTGCGTATGGATTAAAGTCGCTTTCAGTTTTCATGATGGCGTAAACAAGATTCCTGCTGATGGAAAATTGTTTAGCGAAACGGTTCACAAGGGGGGTGTATTTTCGGGCCCGTACCTGGAGGTGATCCTTGACCATCAAAAAGGCCACATAGTGGACCGTCTTTGTTTTGCCGCCAGTTTTGATTTGTCTGGTTTGAATGTTGTTTTTGATGAGATAATCTGCAAAACGACCAGCCCGCCATGGCCATCGTATATTCTTTCCCTCATGATCTTTAACCTCGTTGTAAAGAAACGGCAATTCGCCGAGTTTAACCGTTTTAGCGGAAAAAAGATCCACAGCCCTGGGATCGTCCGGCGTTAAGAGGGTAGTAACAATGGCGTTTTTCAGACTCGTCAATGAATCTTTATCATCCAGCGTTTCCACAGTAATAACTCCTGTGTCGAAATCCACGGAAGCGCGGGATAGATAATTCTGCGTGTATTTGACGTATTCTTTGCGCTTGGGTTCCTTTAGCTCTTCTTTCCCCCACTCAGCGCCGACAGCCTTTCTAAATGTTTCAACAAGCCTTGCGAACCCTTTCCGGAAATGCTTTATATCCCGTTCTAACGCTTTCGGGTTGGCAGCGTACCTGGTCGCTTTTTCCGCTGCCATAATCCGGGCGGATGTGACGTCACCGGTGGCTGCAATCCTAGCCACACGTATCATTTCTCCCCTGGAGCATCCAATAATAATGGCAATTATCCAAAGGACCAAAAGGGAATTTCTCATACCTTTCAAAGGTTCGCGGTTGGTCGCCTTTTCCCATTCAACATTCGATGTTGGACGTTCGATGTTCGATGTTCATCCT
>JAGGSD010000394.1 GCA_021159265.1 Syntrophobacterales bacterium
AACCATAATATCTCAAAAAATTCGGGTAGGGGCGACTTTAGTCGCCCGCGTCGGGAGATTAAAACCTCCACTACTCTACCCCGGACAAGCCGGGAGCAAGATGAACATCAAACATCGAACGTCCAACATCGAATGTTGAATGGGAAAAGGCGGCCAACTGTAAACCCCTGGCCAGATCCGGCTTCCCTGTTCCATTGCGTAGAAACTCCTTGCACAGCATTCAGTGCGATTGTGGCGGAAAGGCGTGTCAAGCCGCGCCGGGGGCAGGCTTGAACCTGACAACCTGAGTAGTCACGACATGTTTTGAAATTATATCAAAGTCGATTAACTGTCAATATGAATATGGAAAGCGCCTTGTATTTGTCGTATTCCTATAAAAAAATCTTGACACTAATATGAATAGCTCCTATATAAAAAATCACACACAGGACATTTAGCGGTTGATTCCCCACGTTTTATCTTGTGCGGTTTTTCAGCCCTGTCATTTTGTCCTTTTTTAAAAGATCATTCTCCGATCCGCTTCATCTAAAGAGTTGATCCATGATGAGCGGACAGTGGGTATAACTGGAAACGGCCATGCCTCCCGTGCTTGGAAAGGGGAATAGTTGGAGTAGTATTACTAACTATAGAAAGGAGCATGGAGTTATGGATGTTACCAGAAGAAGTTTCCTGCAGATCTCCGGTACGGCATTGATGGCAAGCGGCCTTGGCATAAGCCTTAAGCCCGTTGTCGCTCATGCCCAGCCACTGAAGATCAAATACGCCAAAGAGACCACCACGATTTGCCCTTACTGTGCCGTTGGATGCGGAATCATCGTGTCAAGTCGAAACGGTAAAGTAATCAACACAGAGGGTGATCCCGATCATCCTGTCAACAAAGGATCGCTTTGCAGCAAAGGCGGTTCAATCTATCAGCTTTCCGTCAACAAGAATCGAATGGATAAAGTACTCTACCGGGCGCCCTACGCAACCGAGTGGAAGCAAGTATCCTGGAAATGGGCCATCGACAGGATAGCCCACAATGTAAAGAAAAGCAGGGATAAGAGTTTCGAAAAGAGAAACAAGAAGGGTCAGGTAGTGAACCGTACGATGGGAATAGCATCTGTCGGCAGCGCCGCCATGGATAACGAAGAGTGTTTTATCTATCAAAAATTCTTAAGGGGGTTGGGTCTGGTATATATTGAACACCAGGCCCGTATCTGACACTCCGCTACTGTTGCGGCTCTGGCAGAGTCGTTCGGGCGCGGCGCGATGACGAATCACTGGAATGATATTGCAAACAGTGATTGTATTTTGATTATGGGAAGCAATGCAGCTTCCAATCACCCCATTTCATTTAAATATGTCACAAAGGCCATGGATAATGGCGCGAAACTGATCAGCGTAGATCCGAGATTTACACAGACATCTTCAAAGGCCGACATTTACGCGGCTCTCAGGTCCGGTACCGATATCGCCTTTTTAGGAGGCATGATCAAATACATCCTGGACAATAACCTGATCCAGGGAAAATATGTCAAGTATTATACCAATGCCCCTTTCATGGTGAATCCCGATTTCAAGATGCCTGGTGAGAATGACGGTGTTTTCTCAGGCCTCATGGACGGAAAGTATGATAAATCAACATGGTCTTTCCAGACGGACGCCAATGGCGTTGTCAAAAAAGACATGAGCTTGAAAAATCCCAACTGCGTTTATCAGCTTCTGAAGAAGCACTATTCGCGGTATAACCTTGATGTCGTATCCAGGATTACTGGTACACCTAAGGAAGATCTTCTTAGGGTTTACAAGGAATACACCAAAACCGGCGAAGTCGGCAAGGCGGGAACCATTATGTACGCCATGGGTTGGACCCAGCACACGGTAGGTGTCCAGAATATAAGGATAATGGCCATGATTCAGCTCCTCCTTGGAAATATGGGTGTGGCCGGTGGCGGCGTCAATGCACTCAGGGGCGAATCCAACGTCCAGGGGTCCACGGATCACTGCCTCCTCTTCCACATTCTGCCCGGATACCTGAAGACTCCGAAGGCATCTCTACCCACACTAGCCGCGTATAACTCCAAGTATACACCGAAAACAAAAGAACCGAAGAGTCTGAACTGGTGGAAAAACTACGCAAAATATTCGGCAAGTCTCATCCGGGCCCATTACGGGATGAATGCTACGCTGGAGGAAGGATATGGCTATCTGCCCAGGCTTGATGACGGTAAAACCTACTCCTGGTTGGATATCTTTGACGAGATGTACAAAGGAAAATTCACCGGATTCTTTTCCTGGGGTCAGAACCCTGCCTGCAGCGGCGCCAGTTCAAACAAGACAAGACAGGCCATGACAAAGCTGGACTGGATGGTCAATGTCAATATCTTTGATAGCGAGACGGGCAACTTCTGGCGAGGTCCCGGCATGGATCCAACCAAGATCAAAACCGAGGTCTTCAGTCTCCCATGCGCCGCTTCGATTGAAAAAGAGGGTAGCATCACCAACAGTGGCCGCTGGATGCAGTGGAGATACAAAGCGGTCAATCCTCCCGGAGATGCTATGCCGGACGGTGAGATCATTACGAAACTTTTCTATAAGATCAAAGAACTGTACGAAAAGGAAGGCGGCCCTTTGGCTGAGGCCATTACCAAAATGACCTGGGATTACGGCCCCATGGGGGCGGACGGCAAGATTCGCCACCTCGACACCCATATGATTGCCAAGGAAATCAATGGCTATTTCCTTGAAGACAAAATAGTCAAAGGGAAGCTGTTTAAGAAAGGCACCCTTGTCCCCAGTTTCGTCTATCTCCAGGATGACGGTTCGACCTCTTCCGGAAACTGGCTGTACTGTAATTCATACACAGAAAAGGGAAATATGGCGGCCAGACGCGGCAAAAAGGACAAATCCGGCATAGGACTCTATTCCGAATGGGCATGGTGCTGGCCCATCAACCGCAGGATCATCTACAATGGCGCGTCCGTCGATCCCATTTCCGGAAAACCATGGGATAAGGAGCATCCGGTCATCATGTGGAATGGTTCAAAATGGGTGGGCGATGTTCCCGATGGCGTCGCAGCGCCCGGTTCGGGACGACCCCCATTCATCATGAAACCTCACGGGGTAGGCAGTATTTTCGGACCGGGACGAGCGGATGGACCCTTCCCCGAACATTATGAGCCACTGGAATGTCCCGTTGAGAAGAATCTCATGTCGCCTCAGTGCGTCAATCCCGCCATCAAGAGATTTGACGTTGACGGCACGGATGTGGATAAAAGAGCAACCTGCGATCCGAGATTCCCCTTTGTCTGCTCCACTTACCGTGTGAGCGAACACTGGCAGACGGGTGTCATGACGAGGTGGTGTCCCTGGCTTGCGGAGATGCAGCCGGATATGTTCGTCGAGATGAGCGTCGAACTTGCCAGGTTAAAAGGAATCAAAAACGGTGAACGTGTTATTGTGAAATCGATCAGAGGTGAAGTTGAGGTCGTGGCAATTGTCACAAATAGGTTTAAACCTTTCAGTATAAACGGCAGCGTCGTTCATCAGGTTGGAATTCCCTGGCATTTTGGATGGGTAACGACGGCCATGCGAAAATTTGTCCACGGTGACAAAAAACCTGAAGTCTTTACTTCCGGTGATGCCGCCAATCTCCTTACACCGTTCATAGGAGATGCCAATACCATGATCCCCGAGAGCAAGGCCTTCATGGTAAACGTTGAAAGGAAGGGGGTGTAATAAATGACCGAGAAAGTTAAATTATATGATCTTTCGAAATGCACCGGCTGCAGAGCCTGCCAGTTGGCATGCAAACAGTGGAACCAGCTGCCCGCGAAACAGACCCATAACATGGGAACATACCAGAATCCTTCCGATCTTCAGCCAAATACATGGAATCTTATCAGGTTCCAGGAAGTTTCCGATGGAAATGGCGGCGTAAAATGGATGTTCAGACACGATGCGTGCATGCACTGTACCGATGCGGCCTGTGTGAGAGTGTGTCCAAGCGGTGCTCTTTCCCATACGAAATACGGCACAGTAGCATTCGACCAGGCAAAGTGCATCGGATGCAAGGAATGTATATCTGCCTGTCCATTTGAAGTGCCAAGGTATGATCCTGAGAAAGATAAAATCGCCAAATGCGATATGTGCTTTTCCAGAATAGATAATGGCCTGGAGCCGGCATGCGTTAAGGCATGTCCCACCGGCGCCCTCCGGTTCGGCGACAAAGATGAGATGTTGAAACTTGCCTACAAGAGGGCTAAGGAACTGGGTGGAGATGCTTCCGTATATGGTGACAAGTTCGTTGGTGGAACTCATATGATATATGTTCTTCCGGAAAAGGCCAGCGTATATGACAGACTGCCGGAAAATCCGAGAGTGCCCCTTAGCATCATAGCCTGGAAAGACTGGCTCAAACCCCTCAGTCTGCTGGCAGCAGGCGGTGTTCTGGCGGGTTCCTTATTCCACTACATCATTCATGGTCCGAAGGATACGGGTGGAGATGATGATCAGGCAAGTCAGGAAGGAGGCAAATAAAATGATACCGAAAAAAGGAATGATAAAAGTATCTGATGCGTTTGAGAGGATTGTGCACTGGTGCCTGGCTATTTCATGCATCGTCCTGATGATTTCCGGTCTGGGAATGATGTTTCACGCATTCAATTTCCTGGCAATCCCTGTAGGAGGGTTGAAGAACCTGAAATTAATCCATAACTTTACGGGATTAATCTTCATCCCGTCCCTTTTATTCGCAATCCTGGTCTGGTGGAAAGAAGCCGGTGTGCTTGATCTGCCTGATGATTTTGAGTGGATCAAATGTGCGGGGGGTTACCTCTGGCATGTGGAAAATCCTCCTGAGACAGGGAAATACAATGTTGGTCAGAAAGCATTTTTTCTTGCCGTTGCCGGTTTTGGAATTATCATGATTATCAGCGGATTGATCATGTGGTTCCCGCTCAGTTTGCCAACCGGTTTGGTAAGGTGGATGTATTCCCTCCACGCCCTCGGGTTCTTCGTCATTTTCCCGTTCTTTTTTGTCCACCTCTATTTGGGCACAATAGGTGTCCCCGGTTCCGCTCCAGCCGTTTTTACCGGATATGTAACAAGATCCTGGTGTAACAAACAATGCCCGAAATGGCTGAGGAAAATGGAAGAAACAGGAAAACTGGAAGTGTACGGTGAAGAAAAAGCAGTTTCTGAGCATTAACTCGTTCTGTTAAGATCGCTTATTACGGCAAATTTAACAGGGCATATTTTAAAAAGACCCACTCAATTATGAGTGGGTCTTTTTGGCAAATGATACGAAGAACTTCTTGAATTTGAGGATGAAAAGATATAGAGAAATCAAATTCATGTAATTAACAACAAAAGAGGTGTCAATCTAATGGGTAAAATGTTGAAGGAAACTTTGGAAACAATAGAAAAGTATAAAAACAAGAGCCCTCACTATGAGGAATTTTTCAAAATACTTGAAGAAATATTAATCCTCAGGGAAAATTACCGTCAAGACTTTAAGGGGGATATCTTCCAGGTGAATGAAAGTCACATCATGCAAAAACTATCCGGGGGTTTGCCTCTCGTAGATTTTTCCAGAAATAACTTTGACTTGAGTAAACCAAAGGAATACTTCTTCAACCTGTTGGAGATAGCAAGGAAGAGATCCCCCGGGGAAACGGAAAAAATCATTCAGGATCTGGAAGATGGGTCTCTTGATTATGAAACACTGGTATATGATTCTTTTATACACCAAACCGATAAAGAAGCGTCAGGAGGAGACGATGAAAAACTTTTTGATCTGTTGGACCTGTTTGTCGAAGAAAGCCTCCGACCGGCCCTTGAAATCCTCGCTGATAAATACCGTAACGCTATCAAGGAATCACAATGGTCTGAAGGATATTGCCCTGTATGCGGCAAAGAACCGAAAATAGGGGAATTGAAAGAAGAAGAAGGATTCAGATATCTTTTTTGTAATCAATGTGGACTTGAATGGAATTACAGACGTGTAAAATGTCCATTCTGCGGTAACGAAGACCAGCAAACGCTGGCATATTTTACAGTGGAGAATGAGGAAAAATACAGGGTTGACGTGTGTAACAAATGCAAACGGTATATTAAGATCGTGGACTTTAGAAAAACAAGAGAAAAAGCAAACCTTGATGTCGAAGATATTGCCACGCTGCATCTTGATGTACTGGCTAATGAAGAAGGGTACGAGTAGAGACCTTTGCAAAACGTCCCCTTTTGACCAATTTCTGCGTCAGGCTCAAATTTTAATCCTCGAAATATCCGATATATTCCTGTGGTTAAAATTTTCGCCTTCCTTGAACTTGAACAAAATTGAACATTCTGCAAAGGTCTCGAGTCAGCACTGTTCTGGATACACTGGATGCTTGATTTTAGATTCTGGCCACTGACAGCTGAAACCTGAGAATTGATTCATGAACGATAATGATATTACCACTGTTGTTGACCTTCTTGTAAAAGAACTTAAGGCAGAGAAACTTCCCATAGTTTCCGATCTTGCGGAGAAAGATTCAGACCCTTTTCAGATACTCATTTCCACACTTCTCAGCCTGAGAACAAAGGATGAAGTCACAGAGATTGCCACTAAAAGGCTCTTTGCCCTCGCATCCGCTCCTTCCGAAATGTTGAAGCTCTCTGAAAATCAAATCATTGACGCCATTTATCCCGTCGGTTTTTACAAAAACAAGACAAGGACGATCTTGCATATTTGCCGTGAACTAATTGAAAAACATAAATCACGGGTCCCCGACACCATTGACGGATTGCTTTCTTTAAAGGGTGTGGGAAGAAAAACGGCAAACCTTGTTGTTACTCTCGGATATCAGGGTGACGGAATATGTGTTGACACACACGTCCACAGGATTTCGAATCGCCTCGGATATGTAAAAACAAAAAACCCTGGAGAAACTGAATTTGCCTTGAGGAAAAAACTCCCCCACCAATACTGGATAATTTACAATACAATCATGGTCGCATTCGGCAGAAATATCTGCCGCCCCGTATCACCGATTTGCAGCAAATGTCCCGTTTCCGATTATTGTGAAAAGGCAGGAGTAACGAGAAGTCGGTAAAGAATGAAAAGTGACAGTTTCGTAAAAAGCTCCGCTATGACGTTTTACGGCATAGCGGGGCTTTCAAGTAACTCGTTTTTGGGCGAATTTAATATAACTTGTTGATTTCACTGGACACTATCCAGATACAC
>JAGGSD010000225.1 GCA_021159265.1 Syntrophobacterales bacterium
TGTGGAATCTGTGCCGGTCATGCCCAGGGTGATTCAATGCTGATTAAGGTTGAATAATGAAGAAAAAGGCACAAGGAACAAGGTTCAAGGAAAAAGGTATAAAACCTTTAACCTGTACTTTACTTGAAAGGAGATTTTAATATGCGAGATGTAGTAATTGTAAGTGGAGCGAGGACTGCTGTCGGCAACTTTGGCGGTTCGCTGAAAGGTGTAAAATGTGTTGATCTGGGAGCCCTTGTCATAAGGGAGGCGATAAAGAGAGCCGGGCTGCGGCCTGCCGTTAGTGATTTTGTTAAATCGTGCCGTCCGGACATCTTCGGTGAGTTTGACATGACTGAAATCAACAAGAAGTACTATGATTACGATGACTCTCTGAATCCGGTTTATTTTGATGAATGTATCATGGGAAATGTCATTCAGGCGGCCCAGGGACAAAACCCCGGCAGACAGGCAATGATCTATGCGGGATTGCCGGAAGAAACAGGTGGAATTACAGTGAACAAGGTCTGCGCTTCCGGAATGAAGGCCATTACCCTGGCTGCGCAAATCATCAAGTCTGGTGAAGCGGACATCATCGTGGCCGGAGGTATGGAAAACATGAGCAATGCTCCTTACGCATTGCCTGACGCCCGCTGGGGGTACCGCATGAACATGCCCTTTGGCCAGGTCACAGACATAATGGTGCATGACGGTCTCTATGAGATTTTTAATGGATATCACATGGGGATTACGGCGGAAAATATTGCAGAACGATATGGATTTACAAGAAAGCAGCAGGACGAAATAGGATTAATAAGCCATCAGAGGGCAAGAGCCGCCATTGCCAGCGGGGCTATTGCCGATGAAATCGTTCCCGTTGTCATCCCTCAACGTAAAGGCGAGCCTAAGATATTCGAGGTCGATGAACGACCGATGGACACCACAATGGAAAAAATGGCTAAGTTAGCACCTGCCTTTAAAAAAGGCGGCACCGTTACCGCGGGCAATGCTTCCGGGATTAACGATGCTGCGGCAGCCGTTGTGGTTATGAGTGCGGATAAGGCAAAAGAGCTTGGCCTAAAGCCTCTGGCAAAAATCAAGGGATATGCCTACGGTGGTATCGATCCTGCTTATATGGGACTGGGACCTATTCCGGCAACCAGAAAGGTATTCGGGCAACTCGGTTTGACGATGAAGGATATGGACTATGTTGAGTTGAACGAGGCTTTTGCCTCTCAGACCCTGGCTTGTCTCAAAGAGCTGGAAATTGATCTCGATAAATGCAACCTCAACGGCAGTGGAATTTCCATTGGTCACCCCATCGGCTGCACCGGCGCCAGGCTTACTTACAGTCTTGCCATGGAAATGAACAAGAAAGGTTATAATCTAGGTCTGGCAACGCTTTGTATCGGTGGCGGGCAGGGCATGTCAATTGTTCTGGAAAGCATATAGATAACTACTTGACAGGATAAACATGATGAAGGATATATTAACTGTTCGTTCTTTATCAAAACGCGGTGAATCCTGTCTAAAATAAAATTAAGGAGAAAAATCTATGGAAGTAAAAACTTTTGGAGTAGTTGGAGCCGGTCAGATGGGGAATGGTATTGCCCAGGTTGCAGCTCATCCCGGCGGGCTTAACGTAATTATGAACGATATTGCCGATGAGTTTGTTGACAGGGGTTACAATACTATTTCGAAAAACCTTGACAGGCTGGTTTCCAAAGAAAAAATTACGGCCGGCCAGAAAGAGGAAATCCTGAACCGGATCACAAAGAGCACAAACCTGGAGGATATGAAAGATGCCGATTTTGTCGTGGAAGCGGCTACGGAAAGAGAAGATCTCAAGGTGGGAATCTTTAAGAAACTTGACGAGATTTGCAAACCTGGCGTTATCCTCGCTACGAACACGTCCTCCATACCAATTACACGGATTGCAGCCGCAACTAAAAGGCCTGAACTTGTAATTGGAATGCATTTCATGAACCCTGTCCCTGTAATGAAACTTATTGAAGTAATTAGAGGCCTGGCAACCTCACAGGGGACATACGATCTGGTTGAAAGCCTTTCGAAACAATTCGGAAAGACACCTGTTGAATGTAACGATTTTCCGGGGTTTGTTGCAAACAGAATTCTCATGCCAATGATCAACGAGGCGGTTTATGCCCTCTTTGAAGGAGTCGGTACGGCGGAAGCAATCGACAGCATCATGAAATTGGGAGCAAATCATCCCATGGGCCCCCTCGCTCTGGCTGATCTGATCGGTCTGGATACCTGCTGGGCAATCATGGATGTCATCTACAAGGGATTCAGTGACTCAAAATACCGTCCCTGCCCGCTTTTAAAAAAATATGTTGACGCGGGCTACCTTGGAAGAAAAACAGGAAGAGGATTTTATGACTACAGTAAATAATCGTATCCTATTTAAACTTTATGGTAAACTAAAAGTGTAATATCTCAATAAGGTTCGGGTAGGGGGCGACTTTAGTCGCCCATATTGGGAGGTTAAAACCTCCCCTACCCTAATTTATTGAGAAGTTACAAATAATCATTAATTGAATTTTTAATTTGCAACAGGGAAGGAGGAACAAGATAAATGGAGTACAAAAATATACTTTTCACAGTAGAGGAAGGGGTCGCAATTATCACGTTCAACAGACCCAAAGCGCTTAATGCCATGAATTCAGAAATGATGGGAGAACTCCAGGATGCGGTGACGGCGTGCAAGGATGATGACAACGTCAGGGCGCTTATCCTGACCGGGTCAGGAGAGAAAGCATTTATAGCGGGTGCTGACATCACAGAGATGCAGAACATGGAACCTCAGGATGCCCTTAAATTCATGGAACTGGGGCACGAAACATTAAGGTTGATTGAAACTCTTCCGAAACCCTCTATTGCTGCGATCAATGGTTTCGCCCTTGGTGGAGGCACGGAAACCTCCATGGCATGTGATATGAGATTCGCATCGGAAAATGCGCGCTTTGGCCAGCCGGAGATACTTCTCGGTCTCATCCCCGGGTGGGGAGGCACACAAAGATTATCCCGCCTTATTGGTATGGGAAGAGCCAAGGAAATTGTTCTGGGAGGGGGACAGCTCGATGCCCAGAGAGCCTATGAAGTGGGTCTCGTAAACAAAATCTACCCTGCCGGCCAGCTTATGGAAGAAACCAAAAAGTTTGCGAAGAAACTGGCAGGCATGCCGCCTTTTGCAATAAAAATGGCCAAACATTCCCTCAACTTCGGCTATGATCTGGCCTTTGACAATGCTATCAGGCTTGAGGTGGAATGCTGCTCCCAGTGCTTCAGCACCAAAGATCTGAAAGAAGGGACAACAGCCTTCCTCGAAAAGAGAAAGGCGAACTTTACCGGGCGATAAGTAGAGTTTGCGAAAGCGCCGGATGAACTGTGCGCGAATGAAAGACAAGGCATGTTGGAAGGAGAAACATTATGAATTTTAGACCAACCGAAGAACAACAAATGGTAAAAGATATGGTTGCGCGGTTTGTTGATGATGAGATTAAACCTGTCGCCGCTGAACTTGATGAGACCCACAGGCACCCTCAGGAGATATGCCGGAAGCTTGGTGAAATGGGGCTTATGGGGGTTTCCGTTTCTACGGATTATGGTGGAGCCGGCATGGATAACGTGACCTATGTCATGGCAATGATCGAGATTTCAAGGGGATGCGCGAGTTGTGGTGTTATCGTTTCTGTAAACAATTCACTTTATGGCCATCCTCTCAAAACCTACGGCAACCATGAGCAGAAACTGAAATATCTTACACCTGTAGCTGGAGGTCAGGTAGAAGGTTGTTACGCCCTCACTGAAGCAGGCGCGGGGTCCGATGCCGGCGCGGTAAGATGCCGTGCCGAACTTAAGGGGGATAAGTGGATTGTCAATGGTGTAAAGAAGTTCATAACCAATGGCAATGTGGCAAATTACTGCATTCTGGCAGCCAATGAAAACCCCGAAAAAGGGTACAAGGGAATGTTGACGTTGGTGGTTGATTTAAAGAACACACCTGGATTTTCGGTAGGAACAATAGAAAATAAAATGGGGATTCTCGCGTCCGGTACGGCTGAGATGGTCTTTGAGGATGCCGAAGTTCCGGCGGAGAACCTTCTCGGTGAACGTGGTCAGGGGTTCAGGCAAATGCTGGAAGGCCTGGATGCCGGTCGAATCGGAATAGGTTGCCAGGCCTGTGGTATCGGGAAATCCGTTCTGGAAGATTCCCTCCAGTTTGCGAAGGAAAGAATCCAGTTCGGCAAACCCATCAGCTCATTTCAGGCAATACAGTGGAAACTGGCCGATATGGCAACCGAACTGGATGCGGCGGAGCTGATGCTTCTCAGGGCGGCATGGCTGGAGGATAATGGGTTAAACTATGAAAAAGAGTCGGCCCAGGCGAAGATGTACGCCTCCGATGTGGCCATGAGAGCTGCCGTTGAGGGTGTTCAGATCTTCGGTGGATACGGGTATTGCAAAGATTACCCGGCGGAGAGACACATGCGTGACGCAAAGATCTGCCAGATATATGAAGGCACTAACGAGATCCAGAGAATGGTCATTGCCAGAAAGCTCTTAGGCGCAAGGTAGTTTTCTAAAAGCAAAAGGTTCAAGGTTCAAGGTTTTCCCCCTGCTCCTTGAACCTTGTATTTTTGTTTTTCACCCCTGACACCGGCATTTGATCTTATGGACTTCACATTAAACAGACTATCCGACTATAAAGGCGTGAAAGGCCCCCTTCTTCTGATAATTATGGATGGCATGGGTCTCTATCGTGGAAGTGATGATGGATATCCCGGTAATGCAATTGATATTGCCAAACCAGAAAATCTCCTCAATCTTTTGAAAAACGAAAAGATCGTAACGAAGCTGAAAGCCCACGGCACGGCAGTCGGCATGCCCTCGGACAATGATCAGGGAAACAGCGAGGTCGGCCATAATGCATTCGGCGCGGGCCGTATCTTTGCGCAGGGTGCGCGTCTTGTGGATGAGGCAATTACAACGGGCAGGTTATTTGAATCGGAAACATGGAAGGAAATAATAGACAATTCCCTGAACAAAAAAACCCCCGTCCACTTTATCGGGCTTATATCAGATGGCAACGTCCACAGCAACATTGCCCACCTCTTTGCGCTTATAGGCGAATGCGACAGAAAGGGCGTAGAAGAAGTCTATGTGCACGGCCTGTCAGACGGCCGTGATGTTCCGCCCTTAAGTGCGCTTCGCTACTTCGGCGAACTGGAAGATTATCTCTGGTCGATACGTGTGGAAGCAATCAAATCGGGCAAAAAGCGCCTGTACTTCGTGGCATCCGGGGGGGGAAGAATGGTAACCACAATGGACCGTTACGAAGCGGACTGGTCCATTGTGAAAAGGGGTTATAATGCTCATGTGCTGGGTGAAGGTCCTAAATTCCCCGATAGCCTGACGGCAATCAGGAAACTGCGTGAAGAACAACGACTTGACGATCAATATCTGCAGCGCTGGGTTATACATGACCCGGATAATCCCCGAGAACCTCTCACCAAAATCAGAGACGGTCACAATGTGATATTGTTTAACTACAGGGGTGATCGCGCTCTCGAAATCAGCCGCGCATTTGTCGAAGATGATTTCAGTGGATTCAGGAGAAAATACAGGCCAAACGTCATTTATGCCGGTATCCTCGAATATGACACAGATACCCACATGCCCCCCAGATATCTTGTTTCACCCCCTGTCTTTGAGCGCACCGTTTCGGAATATCTTGCCAAAAATGGGATCACCCAGTACGCCATAAGCGAGACTCAGAAATTCGGCCATGTAACCTATTTCTGGAACGGCAACAATTCCGCCAAATTTGATGAAAAGACCGAAGAATGGGTGGAAATTGAATCGGACCGGATACCGTTTGACCAGGCGCCTGCAATGAAGGCCCTGGAAATATCAACAGAAACAATAAATGCTCTTCGTTCGGGGAAACACAAGTTTTTACGTTTGAATTTCCCTAATGGAGATATGGTTGGGCACACGGGATCTCTCCCCGCAGCGGTAGATGCCGTAAAAGCTGTGGACAAAGCTGTGGGCGCTCTTGTTTCAGTGATTGACGAGCTCGGCGGTACTGTAATTATTACGGCTGACCATGGAAACTGCGAACAAATGATTGAAGTGGATAAGAAAACCGGGGAACCCGTTCAGGGAGCAGGCGGCGGATTCAAGCCAATGACAAGCCACACATTAAATCCCGTGCCGTTTCTGATCCACGGACCCGATACCGATCGTTATGAAATAAATAACAAATTGACAGAACCCGGTCTTGGTAATGTTGCCGCTACTATTCTTACGCTGCTCGGCTATGAAAAACCGGATGATTATCTGGAATCAATCATCAAGGTAATTTAGAATTCCAAATTAAAAATTCAATAAATTCCCATCTCACATCCGCCGGCCAGTGTGGCGCCGAGCTCGCGGCATTGTTCCAGAATTTCATCGGTAATTTTTCCTCTTGCAATGACAGGCTCATAAATCTTTTTAAGCGGATATCCGAGGGCTATACGTTCGATACTGTTCCGGGCTCCTCTTCCATCATTGCCGGCGCTGATAAAGATGACATAGGGCTTTTTAAAGATTTTCCCCTGCGACGGATAGAAGGTGCGATCAAAGAAATTCTTGATTGCTCCCGACATGTAGCCGAAGTTTTCCGGTGTCCCGATAGCGATCCCGTCACAATTTAAGAGATCCTCGAGGGTTGCCTCGAAGGCTCTCTTTACGATCAATCTGGTATTTTCGATGCCGGCAGCGCCCTCAGCCACCGCCTTCGCCATTTTTTCTGTATTTCCTGTCTGCGAGTGGTAAACAATTAATATTTTAGCCACATTCTTTGTTCCTCACAAAATCAACAAGTTACATAAATTAGCCACAGACCCACACAGACTTAAAAGATAATAAAATATTGCCCCGGAGAAAAAAGTTTGTGTGAGTCTGTAGCAAAAGAATACCTGGAAATTATCAACTTAAATGCCGGACTGTATTAATAGTATTTATTCAATGCCATTGAGGCACTCGTAAAAAGTCCACGCAGTGTCATTCTGAGAAGCGGAGCGACGAAGAATCTCAATGATATCAGATTCTTCGCTATCGCTCAGAAT
>JAGGSD010000208.1 GCA_021159265.1 Syntrophobacterales bacterium
GCTGAACCATGAACCTGTGAACGGTTACCCTTTTTCAAAAAGATACATCAGGGAAGGCCTTCTTTATTTCTCCAACAAGATAGAGTGAACCGGCAGCACATATTAAGTCATGTTTATCGGCAAGAGTAAAAGCTCTTACGAGGGCCTCCTCTGAATTTTCTATAACATCAACATTGTAATTTAATTTTCTCGTAAACGGCAGTAGCGTTTCTGGCGGGCGCGCCCTTTTTACCTCCGGTCTGGTAAGGATAATCCTGTCAGCAAGAGGACCCAATATTCTTAACATTTTCTTGTAATCTTTGTCGTCAAGGATACCAAATATAAGAATTAATTGTCTATAGGTAAAACAGGATATCAGGGAGCGACAAAGAACGGAAGCCGCCGCAGGATTGTGAGCGCCATCCACAACAAGCCCGGGAAGATTGTTAAGGATTTCCAATCTCCCTTCCCATTGTACATTCCCTAATCCCTTCGCAATAAATTCCTCTTTAATGTCCAGCCCTTTGGTTCCTAAAATCTCAATCGCACCCAGAGCCAGTGCAGTATTTTCAATCTGGTGTTTACCAATTAAGGAAACAGTTAGATTTCTGTATTTTTTTAAGATTCCATAATAGGAAAAACTACCGTCCTTAGACATTTTTATACGAAAGTCCCTTTTTGCTTTATAGAGCCGGGATCGCTTTCGTCTTGAAATATCTTCCAGAACATCGAGAACTTTATTCTGTCGTGCAGATGTTAAGCAAACGCCACCTTCCTTAATGATCCCTCCTTTTTCCCTGGCTATGGCGCTTAAATCTCTGCCCAGGTATTTCTGATGTTCAATGCAAATATTTGTAATTATAGACACTTCAGGATAAACAACGTTTGTCGCATCAAGCCTTCCTCCCATACCTACTTCCAAAACCGCTATATCAACATGACGTTTGTAAAAATAGAAAAATGCAAGGGCAGTGGCAAACTCAAAATAGGTGACATCTTCTTTGCTCATTCCCCGCACATGATCGATAAGCGCTAAGAGTTCTTCTTCCTTGATTATTTGATTATTTACCCGTATTCGTTCCTTAAAATCTATGAGATGTGGGGATGTATAAAGACCAACATTAACACCCGCAGCATGAAGAATAGATGAAATGATAGCAGCTACAGATCCTTTCCCGTTGGATCCACCAATAAGAATAGTCTTATATCGTAGTTGGGGATTACCTAAATGTTGAAGGAGACGAGTAATGGGCCCTAAATCGAGATTTATGCCTTTGCTCTGGAGACGAGAGAGGTATTCGAATGGATGAAGGTTTGCCATAAATGATTGACGTAATATGTTTTTGAATTAGGGAGGGGGAGAAACTCGTGTCGTGTCAAGTCTCGAATGTCATTGCGAGCGAAGCGAAGCAATCTCCTGCTGCTATGAGCTAACTTTGCATAATCCAAGAGCTTGCCACGGCCTTCGGCCTCGCAATGACGAAAGCTTGTGCGTCATTGCAAGCTTGCCACGACTCCAGTACTCAGGACCTTTATGTCTCCTGCCGTGTTTTTCTTAATTCCGGATCATGCCTTCTTATGGAAATAATCAGTAAATCGCAAACAGCAGTTAGATTTGTATGATCTCTCCCTCTCTGAGTATTTGAATATTTCTTTTTTCCAACAAACCAACTTCCTTTACAATAACATCATAATACTGAGGTTTTAAATGATAAAGATATATGTCAGGGGTCTGAATTTTAAGTTTTTCTAACTCATTGTTAAGAATCTCAGGTGTAGAGTGACCTGCGGTTTCCGCAACATCTTTCATGTCATTGGGGAATGATGTTTCAATAAAAATAGCGTGCAGATCCTTCAGCTTATTGGCCACCATCCATATCTCTTCAGTAGGACCTGTGTCACCTATAAAGATTACAGAACCGCCTTCATATTCTATCACATAAGCCACCGTTTCAACTGTGTGATTAACCTCAATAGCAGTTATTCTCACATCATTTAAGGAATACGGTCTTCCCGGCTTAATGGGTTGAAATCGAATAACAGGATCCTTTGCATTAGGGATAGTTGAAAAATCGGGCCATAGAACATTATTAAAAAGGTTGGCGCGCATAATATCAATAATGCCTTGAGTTGTAACAATGCTAACGGGATATGTTTTTTGTAGTTGAAGATTATCTGCCAGAAAGGCGATATCCTTAACATGGTCGAGGTGGGCATGGGTTACGAGTATTTGGTCTATATTGATTTGTTCTTCCTGGGTTAAAACAGAGGTTACCGTACCGGCATCGACCAAAAGATTCCTGTTTAACAGAAAACCGGTTGTATTATACCCGGGAAACTGAGCTCCATAACAACCCAATACCCTGATTTCCATTTTCCGTCTCCATTATATTCCATACTAAACAAGGAATTTACTTCAATTATCACAGCTTATATGTTGTGGCAATAAAATTATCTAAGAATATTTTCGTCTTTAAGGGAAGGCATTCTGGATTATTTTAATCACTGATTTTTATTCGCGCGCCGGTTTCAAGAAAAAACGCACCTCTCCACTGCAAAAATATGGCCATCAAAAAATATTACCCATACTTAACATAAGTCAAGGTAAAACTTTCTAAGATGACATAAAATTCCGGCAAAGTGTGAAAACTATATGCCTGTAAAACAGGGGAAGAGCTTTATGAAAAAGAACAGCCCACCATTAAAACCTACAGCCCTTATCAATTTCAGGAATACCGACAGCCAACTCTCAAATATTGTTGGTAATTTCTGGAAACTTGTATGGGGGAATGACAATCCGGTTATTGATCAGAAAACAAAGTATCTGCTTTCACTTTCGAATGCTGTGGGTGGCGGTCGATACAGACAGGCAACAAGGGAACTGGTGAAGGCATACGCGGCAGGCACAACGGTTGGTGAATTTGATGAGCTTTTCTCTCTCTTTGTCTGGAATCAGGGTGCGGGCCACTTCGCGTCAGAGATCGGGCCTTCACAGCTCTTTGCCGCCTATCAATTGATTAAATCACAGGAAGAACAGGGTATCTCCAGGGAAAATGTTATGGAGAACCTGCTGAGAAATTTTGGTGAAGATAACCCGAATGTTGGAACACGGAAGCAGACGGCATAAAATCTTTGACAATATAAATATATATGCTATTTTGCTTACTTAGAGTATGACAGGCAGTTCTTTAACTCTTGAAACCTGAAGGAGGCACAGCCATGAAAGCAAGGAAGATTAAAGACCGTATTTACTGGATGGGTTCTGTGGACTGGGACAGGCGTTTGTTCGACTCTCTTGTCCCCCTCCCGGACGGAACGAGTTATAATGCCTACCTTATTGAAGGGAGCGAGAAGACCGTTTTGCTGGATTCAGTTGATCCTGCCATGGCCGATGAGCTTATGGGGCAGCTTGAGGGTATTACTAAGATCGATTACATTATTTCACACCACGCCGAGCAGGATCACTCCGGAACAATCCCGCAGGTTCTTGAAAAATACCCCGACGTCAGGCTGGTATCGACACCCAGGGCAAAGGAAATGCTTATGGATCTTCTGCGAATACCCGAGGAATCCTTCATAACCGTCAAGGATGGTGATACCCTGTCTCTCGGTGACAAGACCCTGAAGTTTATCCATACTCCCTGGGTTCACTGGCCTGAGACCATGGTGACATATCTGGAAGAAGACAGGGTCCTTTTCAGTTGTGACTTTTTCGGCTCTCATATTGCGACGGCCGGTCTTTACGTTACCGATGAAGGACGCGTGTATGAGGCCGCCAAGCGCTACTATGCCGAGATCATGATGCCCTTCCGGAACGTGATCGAAAAGAACCTGGGAAAGCTTGCGTCTTACGATATAGAAATGATCGCTCCGAGTCATGGACAAATATATCCCCGCCCGGCATTTATTATTGATGCCTACCGTGACTGGATACTCGGCCCTCCCCGCAACACAGTGGTTCTGCCGTATGTATCAATGCACGGAAGCACAAGGCAGATGGTCGATTATCTTGTCTCAGCCCTTGTAGAAAGAGGTGTCGCGGTTGAGCAGTTCAACCTGGAAGTAACCGATATAGGAAAACTTGCCATGGCTCTGGTTGACGCAGCTACAATCGTCGTTGGAACCCCTACAATCCTGACAGGCCCTCATCCTTACGCTGCTTATGCTACATTCCTTGCCAATGTCCTCCGTCCCAAAGCAAAATTTCTTTCCATTGTTGGTTCTTATGGATGGGGAGGGAAAACAGTGGAGACATTAGCCGGAATGATCCCCAATCTCAAGGTAGAGGTCATAGATCCTGTACTTTGCAAAGGAGTGCCTTCAGAAGGTGATTTTAAGGCTCTGGATGAGCTGGCTGCGGCTATTGCGGAGAAACACAAAGAACACAACTTTATTTAGTGTATTCGTAAAAGTTAAAAATACTCCCTCTCCCTTGATGGGAGAGGGTTGGGGTGAGGGTGAATCCGACTTTCACGAGAGACATAGAGGAGAATAAGTTATGAATGTACAAGCTCTGCATAAAATCAGTTACGGGATGTATATATTGACATCCGGAAAAGACAATGAATTTAATGGCCAGATTGTAAACTCCGTTATTCAGGCGACTTCGGAGCCTGCAACTCTCGCTGTATGCGTGAATCATGACAATCTGACGTATGAATTTGTAAAGAACAGCAAAATCTTCACTCTTTCGACCTTATCTGAGGATGCCCCAATGAGCCTAATCGGCAATTTCGGGTTTAAGTCAGGTCGAGATATTGACAAATTCAAGGGGATCAATTTTAGAACAGGCCGGAATGGTGCTCCGATAGTCCTGGATTCCGTCGCAGCCTTTCTGGAATGTGAGCTGATAAATCAGATGGATATCGGCAGTCATACCATGTTTTTAGGCAGAGTCATAGACGGAGACATCCTGTCAGACAAAAACCCGATGACGTATGCCTATTACCATACCATCAAAGGCGGCAAGGCGCCGAAGAGTGCGCCGCATTACATTGGAACTGAAGAGTAAATTAATATCAAGGCAAAGAAAGGGAAAGAAATGGACAAGTATGTTTGCACAATATGTGGTTATGTTTACGACCCTGAAAAAGGTGACCCGGATGCGGACATTGAGCCCGGAACAAAGTTTGATGACATTCCAGATGACTGGACATGTCCGATCTGTGGGGCAGGCAAGGACGAATTCGAAAAGGAGGATTAAACAGTGGAATTAAAAGGGAGTAAAACAGAAAAGAATTTACTGGCTGCCTTTTCCGGCGAATCACAGGCGAGAAACCGTTATACCTATTTTGCTTCAAAGGCCAAAAAAGAGGGTTATGAACAGATTGCCGCCATCTTCCTGGAATCGGCCGCTAATGAAAAGGAACATGCCGAGAGGGAGTTTAAATTCCTTCAGGGAGGAGAGGTCGAAATTACGGGAAGTTTTCCGGCAGGCGTAATCGGTGACACGGCATCCAACTTGAAGGCGGCAGCCGAGGGAGAACATTACGAATGGACCGAAATGTATCCTGAATTTGCCAAAGTGGCTGATGAAGAAGGTTTTCCCGAGATTGCAACGGTGTTCAGAAACATAGCGATAGCGGAAAAAGAGCACGAGAGGAGATATCTGGCCCTTCTCAAAAACGTCGAAGAGAAAAAGGTTTTCAAAAAAGACAAGGTAATAACATGGAGATGCCGCAACTGCGGCTACATGCACGAAGGCACTGAGGCTGTTCAGGAGTGCCCGGCCTGTGCTCACCCTCAGGCCTATTTTGAGGTGCGAGCGGAGAATTATTAACTGTCAGAGGACATTTGTTGTTTGGGGACATGACCCGATTTAATTTCATCAAATCGGGATCGTGTCCCCAGATATGAAAGGAGATAGGCGATATGGCGGAAGAAGGCATTGGCTGTGGCAAACCGACTGGAGCCAGGGTAGGCGAGTCGGTCCCTGAAGAGAACATAAACGAAGAAAAAATTCAGAAAAAGGAGGATTTGACTATGACCACAGTTAAAGTTGGAGGCAAGGCTCCGGATTTTGCGGCCCCGGCTTATCATAAAGGGGTGTTTACTGAAGTTAAACTTTCAGATCATCTGGGCAAATGGGTGCTTTTATGCTTTTACCCCGGTGATTTTACCTTTGTCTGAGCTACCGAAGTATCGGCGGTCGCCGATAAGTATGGTGAGTTTCAGAAACTTGGTGTCGATGTAATATCCGTAAGTGTGGACAGCCAGTTTGTCCATAAGATGTGGGATGAAGAGGAGCTTTCAAAGATGGTGGAAGGCGGGATTCCCTTTCCGATGGTCTCTGATTCTGGAGGTCACGTAGGGCGGGTATACGGAGTCTATGATGAGGATGGAGGCGTGGATCTCCGCGGCAGATTCATTATTGACCCAGACGGTGTTGTTCAAGCTATGGAAGTTTTAACTCCCCCCGTCGGGAGGAAGGTTGAAGAGGCTATTCGACAGATACAGGCATTTCAGCATGTTCGAAAAACCAAAGGCGCCGAGGTATGTCCTTCCGGCTGGGAACCGGGCAAACCAATACTTAAACCCGGACCGGATCTTGTAGGCAAGGTGTGGAAGGTTTGGAATCCTGAATAAATTGCTTTACAAAGCTATATAAAAAAGGGAGGCAAGAAAATGAAATTTGGAGAATTATTGAAAAGTGCGGCAGCCGAGGGGAAAGAAAAACATGTCCCCTTTATTGAAACAGGTGAGGCGCGTGCCGGAGAAGGTGTAGATGTGGTAAGAGTGTTCGTGGGCAAGGATGTTCCACATCCCAACACAGTAGAACACCATATCGAATGGGTAGAACTTTACGGAATAAAGAAAAACGATCAGGTGGTAAATCTCGGAAGAGCAACCTTCACTCCTGTTTACACCAATCCGAATGCCAGATTCCAGATAAATAACGTTGAGGAGTTCAAGGCTTTCTGCGCGCTTGGATACTGCAATATTCACGGGGTATGGCAGGATTGTATAGAAGTTGAGTAAGAAAGCATGAAAGACAAAGGGTGTCTTGTTTTTTCCAGTGCCATCGAGAAAATTGGGTCCCTATCTATGAATTATATTAGGCGCTTAGTCGTAAAGTTCGTGCAAAATTGGCAAAAGAATTTAGTAAGCGTTCACTGAACGTCGAAATTAGAAA
>JAGGSD010000263.1 GCA_021159265.1 Syntrophobacterales bacterium
TTCAACAGAGGGTCTGATTTCCTTCTCATTACAATGCCGTAAAACGGCATAGCGGAGCTTTTTACGAATGCATCAAAACTGCATTATCCGGATTGTTTCCTCATTGAAAAAGTCACTACATGTGAACATTGATCAGCCATGTGGGTGGCAACATGCCGGAGAGCAACGCAACTACTTGAATACATTGACAATACGGCACTCCCTTTGACTCTGATTGACAAGGGATGTCTGACTCAGCAGCATCCTTGAAGTTCAGGTTCCAAATAGCCTTACTGCTGCCCATGACGAATGAAGCGCTTTACATTACAGGCGATGGCGGCAAATACCAATTGTAAGCTCGTTCTGTTTCTGTCTCTGTGACGGGATTTTCTCACACCGTACGCACGTGTTAATTTTGAAACAGTACCTTCCACCCCTGCTCTTGTCGCGCATTCCTTGCGGTACTCTTTTTCGTTCATGTATTTGTGGTGACGAGCCGCTCCTGTATATCCCGTTTCATCGATTGTAAGTGTCACTGTTCTTTTTCCGATTTTGACCGGACAACGTTCAGATTCAGGGCATGCACGGCATACAGACACATCGAAATAAACGAGAATCCTGCCTGTTTTTTCACTTCGATTCTGTTCTATCGGTACTTGACCTTTCGGACATTTGTTTACACACAATTCGCCGTTTTGCTCATCGAAACTTATATCGAAATCACCTGTGTCCAGAGGACGATCGTTTTGTTCATATGCTTCGAAGGATTGTGAGCGACCGGCAGAAGGACCTTCCAAGATGTCAAAATCATTTTCAAGATATTCTTGTGATAGTCGTCCTTTAATGGATTCATATAATCCCGGCTTTTGTTTTTGTAATGACTGCAGGAATTTTCGATTTGTTTCTTTAAACGTAACTATTCAGGCAGGCACAAAGCGGCAAAGGCACAGAGGCACAGAGGCACAAAGAGTAAAAAAAGTAACAACCGACGCCGCCTGTGGTCTTCGGTGAACCTTCGGCGTGAGCTCAGTCGAACGGCAAAAGAATTTAGTAAGCGTTCACTGAACGTCGAAATTAGAAAATAGAAATTGGAAATTTGGCCTCATGCTTTTCTCACGAATTTCTAATTTCCAATTTCAAGCCGTGAACGGCTGCAGGCTTTCAACTTCGAGCTTTTCCGGCTTGTCCGGGTTAGGGATATCAGCGTCTTTATAGAGGCATTCGGTCTTCCTTCGGTTTCGGAATACGGATGACGAAATTTCTCTTCGTCAATAAGGGGCAGCACTCTTTCTTTAAAAGTGAAACTCCAGTCGTCTTTAGAGAGAATGCCTGGGAAGTAATGGTCAGCCTCGAAAAGAGATGATTGGGTACTTGTCGGACGAAACACGGCAACCTCTCGAGTAATAGGATATGCAAATATTATCAATACGTTATGATACATTATGCGCCCACGCAAGTCAAGCATTATTTTCGTTTATTTCTTGTATATTCAGCTGGTTAAATCTTGTTTTAGCCTGTCGGGGATTAAATCAGCAGAGTCATTAATAAGCATAATGGTAAAAATTTTCACAAATTTTACTTCTTTGCGGAATCAATGAGATGGATTTGAAGTATTTTCTTGACAAATAATAATATGAGCTCTACTAAAAATAAATAGAGATGTTCAAATCAATTACTGTCGTTGAGGTGCAAAAATGCTAGAAAACAAAAAGATGGGAACGCCGGTTGCCGATGAACTCAAAATCGGCAGTAAAGTAAGAGAACTCAGGCAAAAAAAGCATTACACATTGCAGGATCTGGTTACAAAGACAGGGCTTTCTAAATCTGTTTTGACTGAAATAGAAGATGGAGATACTATTCCTCCTGTAGCTACATTGCTGAAGCTGTCCAAAGCTCTGAAGGTGGGCATGGCCTACTTCTTTGAGGATGAGGTCATCAGTGAAAAGATATCTGTTACCAGAAGCGGTGAGCGCATGAGGCTGGAACGGCGGCCTCACCATCATGAAGGGGAGGTTGACTACAGTTACGAGACCCTTGAGACAAAAAAACCTGATAAACACATGGAGCCCCTTCTCGTCGAGTTTCGTCCCATGGATACATCTGACATGATTTTTATGAGTCATGAAGGCGAAGAGTTTTTGTATGTCCTTGAAGAAACACTCGAATTTCGTACAGACGACAGGATAGAGATCCTCAATCCCGGTGATACCATCTATTTTGAGTCGGACATAAATCACAGTTTTCGTTCTTTAACTGACCAACCGGCCAGGGCAATCGTCGTAGTTTGGGCTAAAGGATAGAACCATTTCCTCTCACCCCCCTCCCTCCAGCAGAGAGAACTGTAAGGAAGAAAGGAGTTGGCATGATTGAGATCCGTTTCCATGGTCGAGGTGGACAAGGAACCGTCATAGCCTCGATTTTATTAGCGAAGGCTTTATTCCAGGCAGGTTATCAAGTTCAGAGCTTCCCGGTTTTTGGGGTAGAAAGAAGGGGCGCACCCGTTGAAGCCTATGTCCGTTTTGATAAGGAAAACATTTTGATAAGGACAAATGTTTACAATCCCGACCATGTTGTGGTGCAGGATTGTACACTACTCCAGAACATTGATGTTACCAGAGGACTTAAACCCGAAGGATGGATTATCATCAACAGTCCGGTTTCTCCTGATGATTTGGCCCCCTTTACAGGTTTTAAACTTGCTTTTGTGGATGCCAACGGTATTGCTCTGAGAAACCATTTAGGTACCCGCACCCATCCAATTGTCAATACACCAATGATCGGGGTCTTTGCGCGCGTGTTTAATATGCCATCGATGGATGCGGTTGAGGCAGCTATCAGAGAAGAAGTTCCTGCGGAGGTAGAAGGAAATATTAAAGCTGCGCAGGATGCGTACAATGAGGTGCAACTCATTGGATTAATTAAGGAAGCGGGTGTAGACAAGGCATAAAATTATTTATGTTGAAATACGAGACAAGTCTGAAATTCAAATATCAAATGTTCAAAACTTCCTTTGTTTTTGATTTTGTAATTTTGATCATTTGAATTTCTTTCGGCTTTTGCGCTTCTAATCTCGTATTTTAAATCGTACGAGGAACGACCAGACAAACAACATTCGATTGAGGAATAAAAAATGGCAGAAAAAAAAGAAACAGAAAATGTAGTTCCATTGTTATTCCCGCGCTCCAGCATGTCAACAGAGAACAACCTGACAGGTTCATGGCGTTTTCTTAAACCTTGTTACGAGGAAAAAACAGCGCCATGCAGCACTGCCTGTCCTGCCGGTGAGGATATCGGACGAGTTGAAATGCTGATGACCCAGGGAATGTTCAAAGAAGCCTGGGAAACAATACTTAAAGAAAATCCTTTTCCTGCCGTGTGTGGGCGTGTCTGTTTTCATCCTTGCGAGGGAAAATGTAACAGAGGTGAGTTTGATGACCCCGTTGCTATTCGCAGTATTGAGCGTTTTCTCGCTGATGCTGCCCTGCGGAATGAATTTAATCCTTCTTTTGACAGACTTTCTTCCAGAAAAGAAAAAATTGCTGTTATAGGAGCCGGTCCCAGTGGTCTAGCCGCAGCCTATTTCCTCACGCTTCTCGGTTATACATGTGATGTTTTTGAGTCGATGCCTGAAGCAGGAGGAATCCTTCGATGGGGCATACCTCTTTATCGTTTGCCCGTTTCGGTTCTCAGAAGTGAGATTGCGCGAATTGAGAATCTGGGTGTTCATATCCACACAGGAAAACACATTTCACAGGATTTTCTAAAAAAGGCACAGGGTGATTACAGCGCCATATTCATGGGTTGCGGTCATTCCAGCACACGCAGGCTGAATATTCACGGGGAAGATATCGAAGGTGTCGAAAATGGCCTTGAGTTTTTAGGAAAAATCCGCCGGGGAGAAAAATATTCATTCGACGGTCCGGTTGCAGTGATCGGAGGAGGTAACACAGCCGTTGATGTTGCCCGCAATGTTGTAAGACTGGGTGGCAAATCCCTCATTGTTTATCGTCGCCGTCGCCGGGATATGCCTGCTTTTGACCAGGAAATACAGATGGCTCTTGAGGAAGGAGTTGAAATCAGGGAACTTCTGGCACCTGCAAAAGTAGAGTCAAATGGTAATGAGTACACTCTGACAGTACAACTCATGAAAGTTACCGGAAAAGATATAGATGGACGGGCCGCCATAGAACCTGAAGGTGGTAAAACCGAGGAAATTACAGTCAGGAAAATATTCAAAGCAATCGGTGAGGAAGCAGCCGAGTCCTGGTATAATCCACCTGGCAAGAATAAAAGTATTATAACTCTGAGCAATTCTGTGCTGGTTCAAAACTCTAAGGGGAGTGTGCTTGTATTTGGTGGAGATCTCACGAATAAAACGAAAAGTGTCGTTCATGCGGTAGCTTCGGGAAAAGAAGCCGCCATAGCCCTGGATGTCCTTTTTAAGAAAGGATTTGACGCCATCGAATCCGGACTTGAAACTTGCACAGTTGGAGAGGGACCTTCACTGTCAATGGAAGTGTATATGGGAGGACCGCGCTGTGACAGGACACATCATGTTGTCGTATATGATGAAATCAATACGGATTATTTTCAAATGGCTTCAAGAGTTTCCCAGCCCCGGCTTTTAATCGAGGAACGGTTGAAAACTTTTGGTGAGATAGATCTGAAAATTTCGGCCAATTCGGCAATGAAAGAGGCAGGGCGCTGTTTCAATTGCGGTCTCTGTAACCAGTGTGACAATTGTTATTTTTTCTGTCCGGATTTAGCAATCCTCAGGGATGATGGTCCCCAGGGGCGGCACATCAATTATGACTACTGCAAGGGGTGTGGCGTATGTGTGGTGGAATGTCCCCGCAATGCCATGGTTCTGAAGGAGGAAAATCAATGAAACGTGTCTTGGAAGGAAGCCAGGCAGTAGCCGAAGCGGTGCGCCTGGCAAAGGTTGACGTCATCTCCGCTTATCCCATAACACCTCAGACCCATATTGTGGAATTCCTTTCAGAGTATTGTGCAAAAGGTACCATGAATGCCCGTTTTCTGCGCGTCGAAAGCGAACATTCGGCACTGGCTACTCTCATCGGAGCGGCAACTACGGGTGTGCGTACTTTTACCGCCACTTCTTCTCAAGGTCTTGCCCTGATGCATGAGCTGCTGCACTGGACAACGGGTGCAAGAGTTCCTGTTGTGATGGCAGAAGTAAATAGAGCACTCGGTCCCGGTTGGAACATCTGGACAGATCAGACCGATAGTCTTGCTCAAAGGGATACAGGCTGGATACAGTTGTATTGTGAAAATGGTCAGGAAGTCCTTGATACAATTATCCAGGCCTTTCGTCTGGGGGAATGGGTAAACCTGCCTGTAATGGTGGTTCTGGATGCTTTTTTCCTTTCTCATACATACGAACCCGTGGATGTGCCTGACCAGGAACCGGTAGATCACTTTCTGCCGCCATACGAGCCCAAATTTCAGGTAGATACAAAGGATCCCCGTGCGTTTGGCTCGCTGGTTGCGCCAAACGCCTATATGGAAATGCGCTATAATATTGCCGAAGCTATGGAAGAAGCCCAATCTTGTTTCCAGAAAATCGAAGATGAATATAAGGGTATCTTTGGCCGTCGTTATGGTTTGGTAGAACCGGTTTACTGTGATGACGCAGAGATTGTTTTAGTGACGTCGGGAACAATTACAAGCACAAGCCGTCAGGTAATTAATGATCTGCGTGCAAGAGGGGAAAAGGTCGGGCTCCTCAAAATAAAACTTTTTCGTCCTTTTCCCGTGGATATTATTCGCCAGATCCTGAAATCAATTCCCAAAGTGGCAGTTATTGACAGGAATATCTCTTTTGGAGCCTCTGGTATCTTCGCTCAGGAAGTGCGGGCCGCTCTTTGTAATCTTGCCGGTCATCCTCTTGTATTCGGCTATATTGTGGGATTGGGCGGACGCGACGTAACCACTGATGTGTTGGAAGATATTTACTGGCGAACCAAAAATAATAATGTCCCCGAAAAAGAAAGCATCTGGCTGGGGCTCCAGGAGGTATAGATTATGGAACTGAACGTACTTGATGAGGAGTACATGTATCCGGGTCATGTAGCTTGTCCCGGTTGTGGCGCCGCAATTGCAATGAGGTTTCTTTTAAAGGCTTTGGGAGACAAAATCGTCATAATACTTCCTGCGTGTTGCTGGTCGATAATTGCAGGAGCATATCCGCAGTCAGCATTAAAGGTTCCTGTAATACACAGCGCATTTGAAACGGGGGGCTCAGTAGCGAGTGGTGTCAGGGCGGCGCTGGATGTCAAGGGAGATACAGAAACAACCGTCGTCACATGGGCTGGTGACGGGGGAACTTTTGACATTGGGTTTCAGGCACTTAGCGGCGCCGTGGAACGAAATGAAAATTTTATCTACGTATGTTACGATAATGAAGCTTATATGAATACGGGAATCCAGCGCAGCTCTTCTACGCCTTACGGCGCATGGACTACTACCACACCTGGAAGCGAGTGGAAAAGAATGCGGAAAAAGAATATTGTCGAAGCCCTGGTTGCTCACCGCATTCCTTATGCGGCAACGGCAAGCATTGCTTTCCCGGAAGACCTGGTTAGTAAGGTCAAAAAAGCAAAGGCAATAAAAGGATCAAGATTTCTTCATATATATGCTACCTGTCCCACGGGGTGGCGGATTCCTTCTGAGATATCCATTAAGATAGCCCGCATGGCCGTGCAGGCAAACATATTTCCCTTATACGAGGTAGAAAATGGGTTGAAGTACACTATTAATTATAAACCCAAGGAATATCCTGTAAAGGAATACTTTAAACTCCAGGGGCGATTCAAACATCTAACGGACCGGGATTTTAAATATATTCAGGATATGGTGGATGAAGACTGGGAGCTTCTCCTCCGAAATGCTGGTGAACGTTCCTAACCCAGATAAACTGGAAATTCGAAGCACTAGATGCGAAACAAATCCGAATTTCTAATATTCAAATGTTCAAAACATGATGCATTCGTAAAAAGTCGGATTTCCCCTCCCCTGGTGGGAGGGGATAAAGGGGAGGGGGACATAACTAGTTGAAATAGCAGTGTTCTCACCCTCACCCCTACCCTCTCCCATCAAG
>JAGGSD010000236.1 GCA_021159265.1 Syntrophobacterales bacterium
ATTTGTTTCGCATTTAGTGCTTCGAATTTCGAATTTCCAGTTTATCTGGGTTAGGTATGATAGACAGGGCAAAAACCATTCTTGGGGATGTATTCGGATACGATGAATTCAGACCCCTTCAGAGAGAAATTATAGGAAATGTTCTCAAGAAGAGAGACACACTTGTTATCATGCCTACTGGAGGAGGAAAATCACTCTGTTATCAAATACCCGCCCTCATTTTTAAGGGGTTGACCGTTGTTGTTTCGCCCCTGATTTCTCTAATGAAGGATCAGGTAGAACAATTAACGGAACTTGATGTTCCTGCGGTATTCCTAAACAGCTCCCTGTCTAATGAAGAATATTCCCGCAATGTAAAACTTGTGAAGAAGAACGGGGTGAAATTGCTTTACCTTGCCCCGGAGGCATTGCTGACACCAGGCATGTTGTCAATGCTTTCCTCGCTTCAGGTTGATTGTCTGGCAATAGATGAAGCCCACTGCATCTCGGAGTGGGGACACGATTTTCGACCGGAATACAGGCAGCTTGTCGGAGTCAGGTTTCGTTTTCCTTCTGCCACGTGTATTGCTCTCACGGCAACGGCGACGCCGAGGGTTCAGGAAGATATAAAAAACAACCTCAAATTTGATGCTTCAAATGAGTTTATCGCCAGTTTTAACAGGGAAAACCTGTTCATTCAGATCACTTCCAAAAACAGTCCAATTTCACAAACCATAGAATTTCTCAAAAATTATCCGGATCAATCGGGTATTATCTATTGTTTTTCCCGCAGACAGGTGGACGATCTGTATGAAATATTGAAAAGCAAGGGATATTCCGTCAGACCTTATCATGCGGGATTGTCCGACATAGAGCGCGCACGAAACCAGGAATTGTTCATCAAAGATGATGTGCAGATTATTGTTGCCACAATCGCCTTCGGCATGGGGATCGACAAACCCAATGTCCGCTTCGTTATTCATTTTGATCTCCCTAAGAATATTGAGACATACTATCAGGAAATCGGTCGGGCGGGACGTGATGGATTGAGGGCGCATTGCCTGTTATTGTTCAGCTATGCGGATATTCAGAAAATCAAGTATTTCATAAACCAAAAAGATGATCATGAACAACGCGTCGCCAATATCCATCTTAACTCCCTGTTGCAATTTGTCGAAACAGATGAATGCCGCCGTATTCCCCTCCTGACATATTTCGGAGAAGATTATTCCACTGAAAAATGTGATATGTGCGACAACTGCCTGGCGGGAGAAAGAACGTTTGTAGATATTACAGTTCCGGCCCAGAAGTTTCTTTCATGCGTAAAGCGGACCGATGAAATGTTTGGTGCGAATCATATTATTGATGTTCTGCGCGGTTCACAATCAAAAAAGGTGTTGAAGTTTGGTCACGCAAATCTGTCGACTTACGGTATCGGGAAAGAATATTCAAGAAAACAGTGGTTTCATCTTGCCCGGCAATTTATTCAGAAAGGTTTAATGATCCAGGATACGAAATACGGGAGCCTGAAGCTTACCCGGAAGGCATATGATGTCCTTAAAGGAAAAGAATCTGTTTCTGGGATTCTTGAAGAAGAACATCTCCATGACAGAAAGAGAGAAGGGAAGAAATACGAATACGAGCATGACCATGTTCTCTTTGAAAAACTGAGAAAGAAGCGAAAAGAACTTGCTGACAAGGCCGGTCTTCCACCCTATGTTATTTTTCCGGATAAGACGTTGATCGAAATGGCAGCCTTTTTCCCGCGATCAGAAGAAAGTCTGCTTCGTATTCATGGTGTCGGAGCGGTAAAATATAGCAAATACGGCGCGATCTTTCTAAATATCATCAACGAATACTGCCGGGACCATCATATTGAATAATGTCTTGAGGGTAGCATAAGCATACTTATTTAGTAAAGTTCAAAGGTTGTTTATTTATTGATAGACGTTTCCGTTCTCACATTCGTCTTCGTTATTCCTGAAAGTTCTGTTTGTGTTGCTCGTCCAGATCGGATTCAAAAAATCCTTTTTTGCGTTTGTTGCTCTCGCTGGGTGTATATTCTGTCGGCGCTGTTCCTTCGAGAAAGCACTCGAAAGTGGATTTTTTAGAATCGGGGCTTGCCAGCAATCCCGTTTTCGGATCTATTTTCGCAAATACTACGCCTTCTGGTGGCGAGAAAAATTTGACGGGTTTACCCTCCAGAGCTTTCTTCATAAAATACAGGAAGATAGGGCTGGCTGCCCTCGAACCGGTTTCATATTTTCCAAGGGGCTTCAAATTGTCGTAACCGACCCATGTGCCGGTTACGAGTGATGGCGTAAATCCTATAAACCATGCATCTTTAAGGTCATTTGTTGTACCCGTCTTACCCGCTACCGGTCTGTTTAGCTCCCTGACCCGCCAGCCCGTGCCGCTCTGAACCACTTCCTGGAGAAGGTGGGTGGTAATGAATGCTATTCGGGGATCTATAACTTGTTCGACTTCAGGTTTATGTTCTTCAAAAATGTGGTTGGTTCTGTCAACGATCTTTCTGATAAGGTAAGGCGTTACTTTTTTTCCTTTGTTTGCAAAAACCCCATAAGCTCTCACTATTTCTTCGAGTGTTACTCCGGATGAACCCAGAGCCAGGGAGAGATCTCTTGCCAGTGGGGATGCGATTCCCATATTTGAGGCGTAATCGGCGGCGTAATTTATGCCGATATCGTTTAAAACCTTTATAGTTACGAGATTTCTTGATTTAATGAGTCCGGTTCTCATGGTTGTGGGGCCGTAAAATTTTTCCTCATAGTTATGCGGTTTCCAAGTACTGTCCTTTAGTGTGTCCTTAAAAATTATTGGCGTATCCATGATAATCGTCGCCGGCGTCATTCCTTTATCAAAAGCCGCCGCATAGATGAATGGTTTGAAAGCAGATCCGGGTTGTCTCCTCGATTGTGTCGCCCGATTAAACTCGCTTTTTTTGTAATCTCTTCCCCCGACCATGGCTTTTATCTGGCCTGTTTTTACATCCATACAGAGTAAGGCGCCCTGAACAAGCGGTTCCTGTTCCAGGGCCAGTTGAAATTGTGGTTCAGTTCCAGTATTGTCCACATTCAATATCCTCACTTCTACAACATCACCAACATTAAGGACATCTGCGGGATCTTCAATCTTAACAGTATTATAGGCAACATCGGGATCAGGTGCCCTTGCCCACGACATATTTTTCAGAGACATGATGCCCCTGTATTTGCCTGTTCTTAATCGTACGATCTTTTCCTTGCTGTCGATTTCAACTACAAGAGCCTTTACTATCTGGTTTTTCTCGGGGCACACATCACCCATATTCTTGTTCATGTTTTCCAGGAAGAAATCGAATTCTTCTTCAGGGATTCTTCGCAATGCCCCTCTGTATCCCTGCCGTTTGTCCAATTCTCGGAGGCCTCTTTTTACAGCCTCCCTTGCAGCCTTTTGCATCGCCACATTCAAGGTGGTGTAAACTTCCAGACCCTCCTGGTAGAGAACTTCACTGCCGTAACTGGATTGAAT
Organism: Syntrophobacterales bacterium; assembly: GCA_021159265.1. Lineage (GTDB taxonomy): Bacteria > Desulfobacterota > Syntrophia > Syntrophales > UBA6807 > UBA3084. The sequence continues at coordinate 3,511 of JAGGSD010000236.1, forward strand.
ATAACGGCGAATATTTTCGGTGAAATAAGGAGCTATTTTCCCTTTGCCCGGCGATGATTTTAACTCAATAGAGGCTTCCATGGCCGTGGTTTTTTCTTCGTCTGTTATATATCCATCTTCTGCCATTCTGTTCAGTACATAAGCCTGTCTCATGCGGGCGCGTTTCGGGTGCAAATCGGGAGAATATCTGTTGGGAGCTTTGGGAAGACCCGCCAGCAGGGCTGCTTCAGGCAGAGTTAACTCTTTCGCCCCCTTTCCAAAATATCGCTCTGATGCAGCTTCTATTCCATATGCCCCGTGGCCGAGATATATGTGATTCAGGTAAAGATTGAGAATCTCATATTTTTTAAGGTACTTGTCTATCTTGTAAGCCAGAACTGCTTCTTTCAGTTTTCTAATGTAGCTTTTTTCCGGGGTTAGAAAGAGGGATTTTGCCACTTGCTGGGTTATCGTGCTTCCTCCCTGAACGATTGTCCCAGCCTCCAGATTTTTCAGGAAGGCCCTGGCGATGCCATGTAGATCCACACCGCTGTGTTGGAAAAATCGTGCGTCTTCAGCGGCCACAAATGCCTGTGTAACAAATTTGGGTAAATCGGTAACACGGATAACTTTCCTGTCTTCCAGATAGAACTCATCTATCAGTTCACCATTATCGGAATAGACTCTGGTGATGATACTGGGACGGTAGTCTTTCAGAGATGCAATGCTGGGCAATTCTCTAATGAGGTAATAAAGAAAACCTCCCGCGGATAGAGCCGAAATGACAAAAAAGATGAGTATTCCTAAAAGGATTTTTTTAACGGGGATTCCCTTTTTGATTCTTCTTTTTTTTGTGTTTGGTAAAGATTTTTTGTCATTGTCCATCATTATTCGTTTCCAGGCGTTTCTTCACGGGGCACCTTTTTTTCTCCTAATTTTACCACCCAGACACTTATTTCGTAAAGAAGGATGAGAGGCAGAGCCATCATGACCTGAGTTACTACATCAGGGGGGGTAAATAAGGCGGCAGTAATAAATATTACTAATATGGCATACTTTCTTTTTGCGGTCAAAGTCCTTGAATTTATCAAACCTATCCTGGACAGAAAAAACATAAAAACGGGAAGCTCAAAAATAATGCCGAATGCCAGGAGAAGTTTAAATGAGAAAGAAAGGTATTCCCTTATTGAAAGCATGGGCTTGATAAAATCCGTGCCGAAGGCAAGAAAAAACTTAAAACCGAATGGGAAGACAACGTAGTATGCGAATGCGGAACCGCCCAAAAAGAATGTGACGGAAAAAAACATAAACGGGAAGACATATTTTTTTTCAGATTCAAAAAGACCCGGTGATACAAACTTCCATATTTGATAAAGGATATAAGGACTGGCAAGGAAAATGGCTCCGAAGAAAGCTACTTTAAGATAAGTAAAAAAAGCCTCGGGAAGGCCGGTAAATATCATCGTACCGCTTTCCGGCATAGCAACTGCAAGGGGTATTGTGAGAATCTCAAAGAGGTTTTTCTTGAAAAAATAGCAGATGACGAAAAGAATGCCCACTACTATAATGACGCGCAGCAATCTGCTTCTCATCTCTTCCAGATGGGATGTAAAAGGCATCTTTTCGTTTGTATCTGGATTATTCATATATGGTTAAAAGTGAAAAAAGGGCAAAAACCAAACATAGGTGCTGTCACTTGTCTTTATCGGTTATTTCAGCGCTGTCAGAGTTTTTTCCGTCTGTATCGAGGAGAATAGAATCCTTTACTTCGTTAATTTCATCTTTCATTACATCAACATTTAGAGATTCCTTAACATCATCTGTGGCGTGACGAAACTCGGCGAGTCCTTTGCCTAAGGATTTGGCAAGGTCGGGGAGTTTCTTAGGGCCAATGATAATTAAAGCAACTATAAGAATAACAATCAGTTCGGGCATCCCGATTCCAAACATGAAAACCTCCACTGTTAAAAAGTAGATTGAGAATATATACAGTTTTAAGTGATTGTCAATCTATTTTCATGATTTGCAATTCATGAAATATTGTGTTAGCCAATAAGATTATCCGTAGCCGTTCACGGCTTGAAACTTGAAATTGGAAGGTAGAAATTTGGAAGAGATGAAACGAGCTTACGAGTTGGATGTTTACAAACCGGCAGAAGTGTTATCAGAGATGATCCGGCACAACTTTGATAAGTGGAACAAAATTGAATGCGTTCATCGACTGTTCGACTGAGCTCACGCTGAAGGCTCGCCGAAGACAGTACAAAAGCATGAGGGCATGAAGACCAAATTTCCAATTCTAATTTCAACGTTCCGTGAACGGCTACAATTATATTTTCATTGAAGTCTGTTTGATCAACCAGCCTTTAAAGATAAGGAGAGAATATCGAAATGTTAAAGAAAACCGGTATTGTAAAGGATGAGAGATATCTGAGGCACGAGATGGGGAATTTTCACCCGGAATCGCCCGCGAGGCTGGAAGCAATCTATAAGATGCTTGAATCCCCGGATATGAAGGATAAATTTGTTAATATTACGCCCCGTCACGCTACCCATGAAGAGATTGAAATGATTCACAGTCCGTCGTATATTGAAATGGTTGCCGGCACAGCGGGTAAGAGTCATACATTTCTTGATCCGGATACTTCGACCTCACCGGAATCTTACGATGTGGCCCGATTGGCAGTCGGAGGGTTGTTAAATGCAATTGACGCTGTTGCAAGTGGCAGCGTTGACAATGCTTTTGCTTTTATCAGACCTCCCGGACATCATGCGGAAACAGGCAGGGCGGCGGGATTCTGTATTTTTAACAATATTGCCATTGGTGCGCTTCACGCCATAAAAAAACATGGAATGAAGAGAATTCTTATTGCCGATTGGGATCTTCATCACGGAAACGGTACACAGCACTCATTCTATGAGGATTCAAGGGTGTTGTATTTTTCGACCCATCAATATCCTTTTTACCCCGGTACAGGCGGTATTAATGAAACAGGAAAGAAGGAAGGATTGGGCTATACCATCAATGTTCCCCTGGGTCCCGGGCCCGGAGATGCTGAATACCTGAAAATCTTCAGAAGGGTTCTTCAACCTGTGGCGCTTGCATTCAGACCAGATATGGTTATGCTTTCTGCGGGCTTCGATATATATTATGGAGATCCCTTAGGTGGAATGAAAGTTACTCCTGCCGGTTTTGCTAATTTGGCCAGGGTTCTTTTAAATATTGTCGATGAGTGTTCTGGTGGGAAGTTTGTTATAACACTTGAAGGTGGTTATGATATTCAAGGTCAAAGCCAGTCGGCAAGAGCTGTGTTAAATGAAATGAGGGGGGAAACCTCCCAGACCGACAAAAATCTGGATAGAATAGAGTCGGAGGCCACCGAATCTGTTGATAAGACAATAGACAGTGTTATAAGGCAAATTCAGGGGTTCTGGCCGGTGTTTTAGTTCTCTGGTTGTACAGTTCGTTCAAAAATGGCAAAAGAATTTCTTTATGGCTGATAAGTTCTTGCAAAACTTAAATCCGAATATCGAATTTCGAAACTCGAAACAATATCGAATGACAAAAATACAAATATCTAAACG
>JAGGSD010000179.1 GCA_021159265.1 Syntrophobacterales bacterium
ACAAGTTATATTAAATTCGCCCAAACGAGTTACTTGAAAGCCCCGCTATGCCGTAAAACGGCATAGCGGAGCTTTTTACGAATGCATCAAAGTTGCGTGAGGAGAATGTGTCCATGAATAAATTTATGAAAATTGTCTTAAGTATAATGGTTTTTTTACTTATTTTACCATTTGTTGTGCTTGCAGGTGAAGAAACATCACAAAAAAATCTCACCTTGACCTTGGATCAAGCGGTTGGCATGGCTATCGCCAATAATACACTCATCGGGGAGGCTATAGAGAACCAAAAAGCAGCCGCAGAAGAGGAAAAAAGCGCAAAATCGGATTTTTTTCCAAAAGCTTCCGCTTCTTATTCCTATACAAACCTCAAGGAAAAACCTTATGCGATTTTTGGCGGCAGTGAAATTCCTATGGGCAATAAGGATAATTATCACTGGGATGTCAGTCTGGTTCAGCCCATTTTTACCGGTTTTGCCCTGTCGACGAGACATAAGATGGCAAAGCTTGGAGTAGATTTAAAGGAAATGGAAAAAAAGCGGGCGATTCTGGATGTGATCAGACAGGTAAAGATTGCCTACTTCAATATTCTCCTGGCAAAAAAGATTTTTAATGTGGCGGATGAGGCGGTTAAAAATCTTGAGTCGCATGAGAAAGACGCTGAAGAATTCTATGAACAGGGAATAATACCATATAACGATCTTTTAAAATCGAAGGTGGCCCTGGCCAATGCGGTTCAAGATGAGGTAAAGTCGGAGAATAACGTTGAGATGGCTGTATCTTTTTTGAACAGGCTTCTCGCAATTGATATTAATAAAGAAACAAAAGTTAATGATGTTCTTCATATAGTTACATCGTCTTATAATCTTGAAAATCTTATGGACCAGGCCATGCGGGAGAGGCCTGAATTAACGGCGCTGCATATTGCGCTGGAAAACGCGGATAATGCTGTCAGGCTTGCAAAAAGTTCGTATTATCCTGAGATAGCCGTGGTTGGTAAATATGAACAGACAGGTGATAATCCTACTGCAGATAATAATGATTACGGGAACAGCTACAATGCAAGCGCTACAGTGCAGGCAAAATGGAAGTTTTTTGAATGGGGGAAAACAAGGGCGGAAGTGAAGAGATATATGCATGATAAAAAAGCCCTCATACAAAAACTGAAGGGCGCCGAAGACGCGATAAGGCTTGAGGTAAAAAATGCATTTTTGAATTTGCAGGTTTCAAAGAGAAATATTAAAACGGCTGAGGAGTCCCTCGGACAGGCAAAGGAAAACTACCGTATAACAAATCTGCGGTATCAGCAGCAGATGACGACTTCTACGGAGGTGCTGGATGCCAGAACGTTCCTTTCACAGGCAGAAACGAATTATTACGGCGCGCTGTATGGTTATATGATTTCAGAGGCAGAATTGGAAAGGGCTGTGGGAAAGATACCGGGAAACATTGATCTCACGCAAAGGCGCTAAGGCGAGAGGTACAAGGTACAAGGTACAAGGTACAAGGTTCAAGGTTCAAGGTGTTCCTTTATCCTTGTACCTCGTTTGTTCATTACCTGGCACCAACATCTGGGAGAAAAGCGCCTGTCTGCCGTGCAGGCGGCACAGGCAGGCGCAGACAGGCAACGCACAGGCAGGCAGTTGTTGTGGATAAAGATTATAATTTGTGAAATCTGCGGACTAAAATGTGGACAATTCATGATAAAATAGCTAAATTAGAAAAAACATCAATAATAAAAGGAGGTAGGAACAATGGACTTTGTTAAAAAAAGTATGTTGATCGGCGTGGGATTGGCGACATTGACAAGGGAGAAGGTGGAACAGACCATCAATGAGTTGATTGAAAAGGGTGAAATGTCTGAAAAAGAAGGAAAAGAGGCCGTTGATGACCTTATGAAGAAGTCGAAAGAGATAACGAAAGGATTAACGGAGAAAGTGGAGAAGACTGTAACCGATACTTTGAAAAAGCTGAACATTCCTACGAGAAAGGAGTTCGCAGAACTGAAAGAAAAGATTAAACGGATGGAAAAATCTCAGAAAAGTAAGGAATAATCGATGTTTGTAAGAAAGATCGGGTTTATTTCCCGTACGTATCGGCACATTAACCGTTACAGGCAGATACTCTCCATTTTGTTTAAATACGGGTTTGGTGATCTTATTGATCAGCTCAATGTGGGGCAGTATATCGAAATCGGGATGCAGATGGTTTCGAGAAAGCGCCGTGAGAATGTAGAAAAGCTGACAAGGACTGAGCGGGTGCGTATGGCCCTTGAAGAGCTGGGCCCCACTTTTGTGAAGCTGGGTCAGATACTTTCCTCCAGACCGGATCTTGTTCCTGTGGAGTTTATCCAGGAATTGTCAAAACTTCAGGACAAGGTGCCCTCATTTCCGTTTGCCCAGGTGAAAGAGATTGTTGAGGCTGAGTTACAAATTCCATTGGAGGATATGTATAAAGAGTTTAACGAAACCCCCCTGGCGGCTGCTTCTATCGGCCAGGTTCATCGGGGACGGCTTAAAAGTGGAGAAGATGTCATCGTTAAGGTGCAACGTCCGGGTATACATGCGACGATCGAGGTAGATCTGGAAATTATGCTCCATTTGGCCATTCTGATAGAAAAGCATGTGGAAGAGTGGGGTGTACATAAGCCCACCAGAATAGTTGAAGAATTTTCGCGTTCTCTTGGAAGAGAAATAAATTATACCATTGAAGCTTCTAACGCAGAACGTTTCGCCCGGCAGTTCACGGGCAATTCGTCCGTTTATGTCCCCCGTATTTTCGGTGAGGCATCAACCAGGCGGATACTTACAATGGAGTATATAGATGGCATTAAGGCATCTGAAATCGGCAAATTAGATAAGGGAGGTTTTGATAGAAAGATAATAGCCTCTCGCGGCGCTGATTTAATACTCGAACAGGTATTTGAATACGGATTTTTTCATGGAGATCCTCATCCGGGGAATATCTTTATCCTGCCCGGCAATGTTGTCTGTTATCTTGATTTCGGCATGATGGGACGTGTAGATCGTCGCGCAAGGGAGGATTTTGCCGACATTGTGTATGCATATGTCAGCCGGGATGAGTCAAAAATTGTCGATGCATTGTTGAGAGTTGTGGAGTGGGATAAAGAACCGGATCGCCGTGCTCTCGAGAAGGACTTAGGTGACTTTGTTGAGTCATATCTTTACAAGTCTCTCAAGGAATTGCGTATAGAAGATATTCTTTATCAAATACTCGAATTGATCACGCATCATCAGCTACGGCTCCCGCCGGACATGTTTCTCATGGTTAAGGCCTTAACTCAGGTGGAAGGGCTGGGCCTGGTATTGGACCCCGATTTTGACATGACAGAAAAGGCCACGCCTTATATTAAGCGTCTCAAATTGAAGCGTCTTTCTCCTAAACGGATAATTGGTGATTTTCTCGACTCAGGGGGTGATCTGGTTCAGCTTATCAAGGAAATTCCCGGAGAATTACGTGATATAACTAAACAGATAAAGCAGGGTAAGATCAAAATTGAATTTGAACACAGAGGGCTTGAAAATCTGGTATTTGAAATGGACAGATCATCAAACAGGGTAGCCTTCGCGTTAGTAGTTGCTTCACTTGTCATTGGATCATCCCTCATCATCAGATCAGATTTAGGACCCTTCATTTTCGGTTTTCCCATGCTGGGTCTTGTAGGGTTCAGCATTGCCGGTATTTTTGGAATATGGCTGCTGATATCGATTCTTCGTTCGAGAAGGATGTAATAGCAAATTCGCAAAGGGCTGAACAATAAGCGATGAGACCTAAAGGCCAGGAGAGGATTATCCACTAATCCATTAATCCTTTGCCCTAAATTCAAAATTCAAAATTAAGAATTCAAAATTGTTTCCACCTTGAACCTTTTTTCTTTGACCTCTGGCCCTTACCCTGTCTTTTTAATACAAGCGTAAGCGCTGTGGTTGTGGATACTCTCGATATTTTCCGCTTCTACGCTGTACCAGGTAAAATTGTTTATGGCGTTTAGTTTTTCCGCGATGTTTCTTACCACATCTTCGACGAACATCGGTTTTGCAAATGCCTTTTCAGTGACATACTTTTCATCCGGCCTCTTTAAAAGAGAGTAAACTTCACCGCTTGCCGACTTTTCTACCAGCTTAATCACGTCTTCTATCCAGAAGAATTTCTGAAATCTCAGCTTCAGATTCACGATGCTCCTCTGATTATGAGCGCCCGTGTCGCTGATTTCCTTGGAACAGGGACATACAGTGGTAACAGGGACGGTTATCCCGACAAGAAAGTCATTTTTTCTTCCGTTGTTTTCCCCGCAGAAACTGCAAGAATATTCCATCAGACTTTTCGCTCCGGAAACCGGAGCCTGTTTTTCGATGAAGTAGGGGAACTCTATTTCCATGTGCGCCGATTCGGCATCAAGTTTATCTCTCATTTTTTCGAGAATCTGCCGGAAATTTCTGATGTTGATTTGCCCCCTGTGATCGTTTAATATTTCAATAAACCGGCTCATATGGGTCCCCTTGAATTGATGAGGAAGGTTTACGTACATGTTTACCGTTGCATTTACGTGCTGTGTGCCATTCATTTTGTCGAGGACAATGATGGGATATTTAATCCCCTTCACGCCGGCTTTTTGAATGTCTATATTTCTGTTATCATTAAGGTTTTGAACATCAACCATTGTTTTCACCTCTGTAAGTAGCGCATGCGTTATTCGATTCCCATACCGTCACTTGAGATATCCTCAGTTTTTCTGCAGTTGCCTTTTTCGCAATTTTGTCAAAAATGAACCTGGCAATGTTTTCAGATGTAGGACTTGTACCTTTTAAAAAAGGGATTTCATTGAGAAATTTATGATCAAATTCATCCAGTATTTCGTTTGTCCAATCCTTTAAAATCCTGAAGTCAACCACAAGTCCCTCTTTATTTAAATTATCAGAAGCGATTGTCACATCGACAGTAAAGTTATGACCGTGGAGTTCTTCACACTTTCCTCCGATATTCAATTTATGGGCTGCAGAAAATGACTTCCGCACAGTGACTTCGTACATGATAACCTGGTTTCAAGTTTCAAATTTTGAGTTTTGGTAGCGTTGCGTTGAACCTCTAATCTTCTGATCTCTGTCTTGATATTAATTCAGTTACTTTTGTTGCATTATCCAGGATAATATCCGCGCCTGCTTTACGAAGAAGGTTCTCATCGGCATATCCCGTAAGAACGCCGATTGTGTAAGTTCCGACATCTTTTCCTGTGGATATATCCATGGGATGATCACCTACCATGGCCGTATGAGCCGGATCAGCGTCGAGCTCCTTAAGGGCAATCTTTAGTTGTTCCGGGTTGGGCTTTACTTTTCTGGTTGCTTCCCTTGTAATAACGGCGCCGCAAAAGTCTTCTATGCGGGGGCACAAAATCTTTACCGCGTCAATGCAGTTTCTTGTCACCACTCCGATTTTAATATTGTGTGTTTTGAGTTCGTTCATCATTTCCTCTGTGCCATCGAAGAGTTTGCCTCTTTTTGCTCCTTCAATTTCGATATTGCGGATCAATTCATACGCATTTTTTAAGAAAACAGTTTCCTGGCCAGGATGAGAAAGGGCAATTAATTTTCTTCCCGCTTCAATCATTTCAAGAACAAAAAGGTTTTCCAGACCACCGGGATTTACATCAAAACCGGCAATAAGATCGATGACACACCTGTGCATGTTGGAAAAATCAATATTCAGTTGAGCCAGTGTTCCATCAAAGTCGAAAACAATCGTTTTGAAAGGCGTTTTTTCGATTATATTATAATTCATTGAAGTATTTTTCTATTCTATTAAGACCTTCTGCAATGTTTTCCATGGAATTAGCATAGGAAAACCTGAGATATCCCTCACAATTTTTGCCGAAATCGATTCCAGGAGTAACGCCGACATGTGCCTTTTCAAGAATATCAAAAGCTGTTTTGTAAGAGTCGGTCGAATATCTTTTTATATTTCCCAGGATGTAAAAGGCGCCTGTCGGTTCCACTTTGATACCAAGCCCGATTTCCCGTAGTTTACTGATAATAAAAAGTCGTCTTTCGTTAAAGGTGTTTTTCATCCGGATTACATCATCTCCAGCTTCTGTAAGGGCGGCAATTCCTCCCCACTGTACAAAAGAATTCGCGCAAATAAAGAGATTCTGTTGGATTTTCTGCATCGGCCGGATGTATTCCTTCGGTGCGATCAAGTAACCCAGGCGCCAACCTGTCATTGCGTAAGCCTTTGAAAAGCCATTGAATACAAAGGCATTATCGGTAAATTCCAGGATGCTGTGTTCTTCGCTTTCATAGACAAGGCCATGGTATATTTCATCTGAGATGACGGGAACACCTAATGATGCAATTGCCGTCATCCTTTCAGCGCTTAGAAGATTCCCCGTCGGATTAGAAGGGGAGTTGATCATGATTCCTTTAGTCTTGTCGGATATTTTTTCCTTGATCGCTCCGGTGGTGTACTGAAAACCTTCCTCTTCATAAACATTAACATTTACCGGAATTCCATCGAGAAAAGTGATAAAGTTAGGGTAGCAGGCATAGTGAGGGTCTGAGATTATTACTTCATCTCCTTTTTCGAGGAGTGTGGAAAAGAGGAGAAACATGGCAGGTGAAGTTCCTGATGTAATAATTATCTGATCCGGTGAGATATTCACACCGTACTTTGTGAAATAGTGTTCGCAGATAGCTTCTCTTAATTCAATGAGCCCAAGACTGTGAGTATAATGGGTCTTTCCATCTTTAATGGCTTTACAGCAGGCTTCCATAATACACTCGGGTGTATCGAAATCGGGCTCACCAACTTCCAGGTGAATTACATTTTTGCCCGCCTTTTCAAGTTCGTTGGCCCTTTCCAGGACATCCATAACAATGAAAGGGGGAATTTCAGATGCTCTTTTAGTAACCATTATTATTTCCTTTCGGTTTTCGTGCTTGCATAATAATTGACAGTTTCGTAAAAAGCTCCATTATGCCGTTTAGCGGCATTATAATGGAAAGTAACTTTTACAAAGC
>JAGGSD010000109.1 GCA_021159265.1 Syntrophobacterales bacterium
GGCCAGGGGTCAGGGGTCAGGGGTCGGAGAGAGACAATGGGTTCATGCAGGCGTGGGGGCGAGGGCGGCGATTTTTTCGTTTAATGGGAATAAGATTATTACGACTTCGGGCGGCGGGATGCTGGCTTCGGACGATAAGGAGTTTATCGATTATGCCCGCAATCTCTCACAACAGGCACGGGAACCATTTCCGCATTATGAACATACAGAGATTGGCTACAATTACCGGATGAGCAATATCCTGGCGGCGATTGGGCGAGGGCAGCTTAAGGTTTTAGACGAGCGGGTAAAAAGAAAAAGGGAGATATTTGATTATTACCAAAATGCCCTGGGGGATCTGCCTGGGGTTGAGTTTATGCCTGAGGCTTCTTATGGAAAGTCTAACCGGTGGCTGACGGTGATTCTGATTACGCCTGAGGAATTCGGGGCTTCATCGACAGAAGTGATGGTGGCGCTCGAAACGGAGAATATTGAGTCACGGCCGGTGTGGAAGCCGATGCATATGCAACCAGTGTTTGTCAGGGACCAGGGGTCAGGGGTCAGGGATCAGGAAAAGAAGAAAAGATATAAGACAAGGGTTTTTGGGGGAAGTGTGGCGGAGGATTTGTTTAAGCGGGGGCTTTGTTTGCCTTCCGGGACGGCGATGACGAATAGTGATCTGGATCGGGTTATTGAAGTGATATTGAACTGCCAATTCCGGTGAAGGTCGAGTTTGATGAATATTATTTGAAAAACAGATCGTTCGCCCTTGACTTTAAGATATTGTGGATGACGTTTGTAAAGGTTGTTCGGGGGGATGGGGTGACGCATTGAAAAAAAATTAACATCGAACATCCAACATCGAACGTTGAATGGGAAAAGATGAAGGGAAACCAACATAACACATCTTAAATATTAACTATTGACTTGTCGAGCTGTCTTTTTAATAAGGGGCAAGATAAATCATACAATAAATTCAAACAAATTGGCCGAATGGATAGCAAGGGACAGAGGTTGGGGCACACTTGTCACTATCGTGAATTCCACGGGGTAAACCCCAGAGGAATAGCCCCGATTAGTCGGGAATTCCGCCCCAGTACAATGGGTTCCACCTACCCCGGTTGAATGGCTCGGCTAACGCCGAATTCAACAGGGCACGGCGGGGCAGGCAGGGTAATATGCGAATAACTTATGACAGATCCCAAGGTACGGCGTAGTCACATTCGGATAGCTGAATAATGCCTGAGCATGGGGCAATTACCAAACCTTTGGCTGTTTTAATCTGTGAATATCTTTTACGAAACGCAGAAATCCCCATGGTGTCGCGGCGGGAGGGGTTGGTTTTGGCTTTTATCTCAATTGGGTGAAGAATTCCGTTATATTCCAGTATAATATCAACTTCCGCGCCGCTGTATGCCCTCCAGTGATAAAAATTAGGCGTTGGTGATAAAAAGGCAGTCTGTTTTCTTAATTCGGCCGCAACAGCGGTTTCAAATATTGCCCCCCAGAGAGGATGACCGCCTATGGCTTTAGGCGTGGATATGGCCTGGGTCGAGCATGCAAGGCCTGTGTCTGCAATATATCCTTTTGGTTTATTACTGACCCTTTTTATTAAATTTCCTGAATATGCGGGAATCTCAAACCACTGAAAAGTAGCTTTTAAAATATCGAGCCATCTTTGAGCTGTTTGAGGCGTTATGCCTAATTCTCTGCCCAACTGGCTGTGGTTTATTTCCTGAGCTGTTAATGCGGAAACAAGTTGAAGAAATCTTCCAAATAGCTGCAAATTTGATACTTCCGCCAACAGCCTTACATCCCGTTCAATATACGTGCGCTGGTATGCATTGAAAAAATCGGGGATGACTTCAATGGCAAGGAATTGTGATTCCGGCAAAAAACCGCGCCAGAGCTGTTCGTAGAGGGTTGTTTCATGTGCAAGTCGTGACTGGCTCATGGTCAGGAATGTATCCGGTGAATCCAGCCATCGCGCAATCCATGGCATAGTTGAATCGCTTTGGCTGATTTCAAGCAGACAAAAACTGTCCAGATCCAGAAAAACAGCGCGGCCGGCAAGACTTTCCGACATGGATTTCATTACGCCCCATTGCTGGGAACCTGTGAGAATGTATTGACCTGGTGCGCGATTAAGATCGATACGCCGCTTTATCGATGCAACCAGCTCCGGAGCATACTGGATTTCATCAAGAATCAGAGGAGGGGGATGATTATTTAGAAAAAGTTCAGGGTCCTGCCGGGCGTTTTCAATATCAATAACAGGGTCAAAAACAACAATTTCCGCATCCATACCCAATGTATTTTGGAGCAGCGTACTCTTTCCGACTTGCCTGGCCCCACTAACAACAACTACAGGAAAGGATGCAGTTAGCTTATAAAGTTTGTCTGTTAATATTCTCCTGATGTACATGCTGTAATATTAGTGATGGCATCATTAAAAGTCAAGTATTTTATTGAAATAGAACGGAGAATGGGGTCAGCCCTTGACATAGGACAAATTAGATAGTAATATCCTTTTTTTCAAGAATGAAAACGGGATAAACTTATGGCTCGGCCTTTAAGGATTGAATATCCTAGCGCTTTTTACCATGTGACAGCCCGGGGGAATGAGCGAAGACAAATTCCGGAATTCGGACCCGGAATTCGGAATTCTCAGAATTTCCAGTTTATCTGGGTTAGGGTATGGCTAAATGACAGTCTTTAGCTGGATTTATTTAACACCTTGGGAAGTATATCTAAAAACTCACAACATAATGACCCCTTTTTATTCTTGAACCCCCCTTTTTGCTTTTTTTGACCACCTTTTTGCCACTCATGACATAAAAGTTGTAAAATCATCCGTCACTTGTAAAGAATATCGACGATCCCGAGTTACCCCTCATGATAATTAGAATAGTTAGAGATTCAAAAGTGTTATCACTTTAGCAACAACAGATAAAGCCCGAAACAGTGAAAAAAGTGTCGAATTACTTTACAGAATACATCCATCAGTTATCAAGCTTATCTCGTATTATAACATTAAATACAGGTACTTATATACATGGCATGTTTCTTGCTAATTATTAAACATTTATGGATCATGAAAGGAGGTAATAGAGAAAAGAATTAAATCCGGTAATTGGTGCTGTATTTACTAAATCACTCAAATCAAGAGGAGGAGGAATAAATGAAAAAATATTTAATTATTTTCTATGTATTAATATTTTGCTGTGCAATATCAACGGTTAGTTATGCTTTGATTATTACAGAAACAGTTACTGCAGATGGAGTCGATGGAATGCCAGGGCTTATTTTTGATGCCTATAATGATGTAAATCCTGGTATGGTTACAAATGGCGGGGTGTATTCCTTCCTAATAGGTGCAGATGATCCTGTAGGCGAACCATGGGCAGGAGGAAACAAGGCCTGGGATGAGGATCTTGTTACAATAGTGCCACATACTAAATATGATTTTTGGGGTAATCCTAGTTTGGTATATCAAGTTTATGTAGGATACTATGATCCTGATTTTCCAGATGATAGTTCCCTCATTTTTGAACTGGAAGGTGACGAATGGGCAGATTATACTATGGGTTATTTCTTCTATACCTACGACGACGAGATATGGGAGCCCTACGGCTATAATCAGATACTTTATCATCATACCTTGACTGTTTATGCTATGAGTGGAGAGCCAGGTTCTCCTTTTGCTTATACAACATCTCCAGTTGACCCAGACAACCCTCCACCCGGTGGATATGTTCCAGCAGGGTATGGAAATACTCAGCATGGTGGCCAAACCCCTGTACCAGAACCAGCCACCATGCTTCTCTTTGGCACTGGTTTAATAGGAATTGTCGGCAGTCGAATCAGAAGAAGAAAGAAATAATAGTCACAAAGGCAGGGGCATTTCATCCCTGCCTTTTCCATACCAACCGGCGGAGTCGCCGAACCAGCACATTTAGTTGACCCGCAACTCGTAGCCGAATTTGTGGAGTGCCAGGAGGTCAAACAGGGTCAAGTCTCCGTTTGAGACCTTTGCATAACGTTCCCTTTTGCCCAATTTCTGCGTCAGGCTCAAATTTTAATCCTCGAAATATCCAATATATTCCTGTGGTTAAAATCTTCGCCTTCCTTGAACTTGAACAAAATTGAACATTCTGCAAAGGTCTCCGTTTGACTTATGATGTCTGTTCTGATGTGTATTCCCCAAATTCCGGGGACATCTTACTTCGGGAATTCCGGCGGAGGAGGGGGACGAGCGGGCCTTAAGCTTCTATCCGTTTTTTGATGAGCCTGTAAACTTCTTTTCTGTGAATTATACCGAAGATAAAAATACTGTTATTGGAAACTTTGAAAACAACACGGTAATCTCCGACTCTTAACTTCCAGTATCCTTTAAGGGTTCTTTGCAACGGTTTTCCATAAGCTTCAGGTTGCGTGGCAAGCCGATCTTCGATGACCCTCTTGATCATGCCCCTGTTTCTCACATCAATTTTAGGCAGGTCATATCTTTTAACGTCCGGATGGTATTTGAATTTTAAGACCATACATCATCATGGCTTAGCGCCTTAGAGTCATTCCATGATTTTTCCCTTTTTTCAGCAAATACAGAAAGGGCGATATCTTCTTGAATCTCCATGGCCTCTTTGAGCAAATCCCTGACCTTGGCAGACAATGAGACATTATCCTTTTCTGCCAGAAGTCGGACATCCTGGTAAAGCAAATTGTTCAAGACTACATTTATGCGTGGATTTTGAGACGGCATGATCTTTTCCTCCAGATAAAATTAGGTTTAAGTGTAACAGGGGTGATACACC
This sequence comes from Syntrophobacterales bacterium, assembly GCA_021159265.1. Lineage (GTDB taxonomy): Bacteria > Desulfobacterota > Syntrophia > Syntrophales > UBA6807 > UBA3084. The sequence goes on from JAGGSD010000109.1 coordinate 4,794, forward strand.
ATGTCAAATTAAAAATGGGGAGAATGTGATGTTTTTGGTGCATCCGGTTGCATTTTTGTTTATAATCTTTCAATGCTGGTTAAAGCATAGTATGCAAACCTCTCAAGCAGGTATTTCCGTATAGAAAAGCTGGTAAACATTATAATGAGCCATGAAAAATATTATACACAGTAAAAACTTTTATATAATGCTCTTTCTGGATACAGTCCTTGTGACGGCGGCCTATGTCTCGGCTTATCTGTTGCGGTTTGACGGCCGCATTCCCTTACAAAATTGGGTACAATTAAAAAATACCCTGCCGTTTGTAATTCCATTCAAGCTGTTTTGTTTCATTATGTTCGGGCTTTACCGTGGAATGTGGAGGTATACGAGCCTTGCGGATTTGAGAAATACCCTCAAGGCAACCAGCCTGTCCTCGATGATCATAGTGTTGGCTATCCTCTTTTTATATCGTTTTCATGGGTTTTCCCGTTCTGTGTATGTTATAGATTTTGTATTCACGTTCCTGTTCGTGGGGGGGGTTCGAGTTGCTATTCGACTTCTCCTTGCCGATCATCATTTTTCCTTCTGGACATTCGGATGGGGAAAAAAATCCTCTGCAAGCAAGTTATTAATTATTGGCGCGGGAGATGCGGGAGAAAAGGCGCTCAGGGAAATTCAGGAACACGCATCGGTCAATATGGACCCTGTTGGATTTCTCGATGATGACCCGGATAAAAGAGGAAAGGCGATTCACGGTGTTCCGGTTCTGGGCGCAGTGGATGAAATTCACAAAATCAGGACGGAATTTGATGAAATTTTAATTGCAATTCCTTCAGTCAAGGGGGAGAAGCTGCGGCGGATTGTTACCCTCTGTGAAGAGTCAGGGAAGCGGTTTCGCACATTACCCGGAATCTGGGAACTCATCGAAGGTAAGGTTTCAATAAAGACAACCCGTAAGGTACACTTGGAGGACCTGCTGGATCGTGACGAGGTTCATCTGGATGAGGAAGAAATTCGTCTATATATAAAGGATAAGAGGGTTCTGATTACAGGGGCCGGAGGGTCCATAGGGTCCGAACTGGCAAGGCAAGTGGGGCGGTTTCATCCTCAGGAACTGGCCCTTCTGGATTTTAGTGAGGAAAAACTTTTTCATATAGAGGGGGAATGCCGGCAGCGGTATGGTTTTATTCCGATATCGGGATTTCTGGTGGATATAAAGAACCGGGAATCCGCAGGCAGGGTATTCCGGGAATTTGCTCCTGACGCAGTTTTTCATGCCGCTGCTTACAAACACGTTCCCATGCAGGAGCTGCACCCGTGGGAGGCCACATTTAACAATATACTCGGCACACGGAATCTGGTTGAGGCAGCTGTAGAAAATCGTGTGAAACGCTTTGTCCTTGTTTCAACAGATAAAGCCGTGCGGCCTGCCAATGTTATGGGGGCTACAAAGCGGGTGGCCGAGATGATTGTGGAATGTATGAATGGACATATCGTCACATGCTTTATGGCTGTACGCTTCGGGAATGTCCTCTGGAGTTCCGGGTCAGCCATTCCATTTTTCCAGAGGCAGATTTCCATGGGCATACCTGTGACCGTTACACACCCGGAAATAACGCGTTATTTTATGAGCATTCCGGAAGCTGCGCAGCTGATCCTTCAGGCAGGCGCTATGGGGAAGGGAAGCGAGATATTCATTCTGGATATGGGTAAACCTATACGCATTGTTGACTTGGCCCGGGATCTGATCCGTCTTAATGGTTATGAGCCGGAGCAGGATATTCCCATTAAATTCATAGGCCTTCGTCCCGGAGAAAAGCTCTATGAAGAGTTAATTACCGAAGGTGAAGGGATTACGTCCACAAATCACGAGAAAATTCTTGTCCTCCGGGGCAACACATTTGATCGGGATACCCTTAATGCTCAAATTGATGAGTTGCTTTCTGTTGCAGGCACTTATGATGCCACTGCGATAAAGAAAAAACTGAAGGAAATCGTACCGGAATATACACCTCAATTCTAGGGGACTGGAAATAAATAAGTCATTGGAATTGGCGCTCTGATTTAGGTTAGGTTTGGTTGATCAGATTGAACAAAACCACAGAACCAGCAGTGCTGATTTGAGGATTTTGTAAATGAGGAGCGGCTAAAGATGGCCTGAAGCAGGGATGCGAAAACGATGAGTTATTTGTTTCCAGTCCCTAATCCGAACAAGCCGGAAAAGCTCGAAGCTGAAAGCCTGCAGCCGTTCAC